>JAQXUJ010000080.1 GCA_029219925.1 Clostridiales bacterium
CTTTTTCTGTTCGGTAGCCACAGCTTAGCTTAAATTTTGTGCACCAAGAGGGAATACGTATACATAGCCTTTTTACATTTTTAAGACTGATGTTCACAGTTCCGTCTAAAGGATAATCGGTAGTTTGGGTCACTTCCATGCCATCCTGACTGACGGTGGAATCTGTAAATTGATTAATATAGCATGCGTCATCATCGAATGAATAAATGTAGCTGCCTAAAATTGCAAGAACTCGTGTTATATTCGGAGGACAGCAAAAACAGTCAAAAACCTTTTTGCGTCTGTATGGGGCAAACTGCTCTCCGTTTACCAATGGTTTATATTTAGTATAGTTTTCGAGGTCAATCTCCAGGGGATTTTCATAGAAAAATGCGTCTCCGCTTAATGAAAGTCCGGAAATAAAACCGTTGTATAACTCACGTTCGATAATATCGGCGTAAACTGCGTCATTATCCAATAACTGCATGCGCTGTGCAAAAAAGATGAGGCTGATTGCGGCGCATGTTTCGGCATATGCGCGCTCGTTCGGAAGATCATATGCTGATGTAAACCCCTCATAAAATCTTGTCGAGCCAATGCCGCCGGTTATGTACATTTTGTGACTGATAATGTCATTAAAAAGCTGCCTGCATGCTTTTTTCAGTTCTTCATCGCCGAGTGCGAAGGCTAAGTCAGCCATTGCGGAATAAAGATAGCATGCACGGACGGCATGTCCCTCGGCGGTTTCCTGACGACGTACAGGTAAATGACTTTGGTCAGAATAATGCGTAAACCGTTCCGGCTCAATAGGGGGGTCGTCGCAGACGCCGCGGTTATTAATAAAAAATGCCGCCATATCAAGATATTTCCTGTTATTTGTACAGTAATACAGCTTTACCAGAGCAAGCTCAATCTCCTCATGACCGGGTGTTTTAAAAGCTCCGCGATTTTCTTCAATAATGTATTTGTATACATAATCAACATATTTTATGACGCATTTTAAAAATCGGTCACGACCGGTTGCGTCATAGTATGCAATTGCAGCTTCAATGAATCCGCCAAGACAATAGAGCTCGTGCATATTGCGGTCAGTAAAGCGTCCGTTTGGATTTACCTGCATGAAATACAGGTTAAAATATCCATCCTTCTCCTGATGCTCTTCAAATCTGTCTATTAAGTGTTCAATTTTTGACTGCAAATCCGGATTGGGATTTTCTGCTAAAACATAAGCGGCGCTCTCCATCCATTTCGCCACATCGGAATCCCAAAAGAAATGCGGAGTAACTGTGCCGTCAAAATCAAATGCGGCAATTCTGCCGGTATCAACAAGCCGATTGTATACAGCATCTAAAGTAATCTTTTTGTTAAGCAGATGTTTTTGGTGTAAAAATCCACTCCTTAGGGTAACATTTTTAAAATCAGCACTTTTCACGGTAATATCCTCCTTGACAAGTAATTTTAGGTATATTATAATATAATAAATAGCTGCATACAAGTGAAATTTTATAAAAGAAAGTGAGAAAATCAAAGATGATTTCTGTTAATTCGAAATATACTGTTGAATACGAATATTCAGGATTATTTAAGTCGCAGGATGAGTGGATTCATCCGAGACGAGTCATTTCAACTTATGAAATCATATTTATGATAGAGGGACAGGGATATATATGTGAAGAGGACAGAAGGTTTGAAATTAAATCGGGGAATTTTTTGCTGCTTGAACCGAATAAACTTCATTACGGATATGAAAAGTCCTGCGAACCGGTATCATTTTACTGGATACATTTCAATATGAAAAATGGCTGTTTGGAGGATATTCCCAAATACGGAAGTCTTCCCATCCCGAATTCATTAAAAAATTTGTTTGTGCAGCTTTTGCACATAGCCAATACCCCGGGATATTCAAAGGAATGCTGTGACCTTATAAATGCGCTTATAATTGAGGAGATACGTCGTCAAAGCGGTGGGAGCCAGGGAGACATTCGGCAGCTGGCGGTGCAGATTAAGGAATGGATTCGTATTAATATAAGTGATGCCCCTACTGTAAAGAAGGTTTCAGAAAAATTCGGATACCATGAAAATTATATCGGAAAGGTTTTTAGAGATGCCTACGGCATGGGACTTAAGAGATATATAAACAATATGCGCATTGAAAATATTAAGGGATATTTGGGATCGGCCGGGTATACCGTTAAGCAAATAGCGCATTTATGCGGCTTTGAGAGTGAAAATATCTGTATTAAATTCTTTAAATATCACACCGGCATGACGCCGACCGAATATAGGAATATTTATTCAAATACCCACATAAATAAAAGATAACGTTATGATATGGTATGCGCAAGAAATGCTTCGTCATATTCGGCAGACATTGAGTCAAGAGCCGCTTTTGCAGTTTTATTATCCGGGAAAATACCGAACACGGTGGGACCGGAACCGCTCATTACAGCTGCTTTTGCGCCCATTTCCATAAGCCGTTTCTTGATTTTTGCTATTTCAGGGCATTTATCAGCGGTAATATTTTCCATGATGTTGGCAAGATTTAAGTATATGCCGTCCAAATCACCGGATTTAAGCGCATTTATAACCGCATCGGTATTGGGATGAATCAGATTATGCGCTGAGTCTATACTGTTATATATGGCAGCGGTTGATATTCCTTCGAGAGGCTTTACCAGTACAACGGGAAGTCCCTCAAGAGACGGCAGCCTTGTCAGGCGCTCACCTATACCTTCGGCGAGATAAGTTCCGCCGAAAATGCAGTACGGTACATCCGCACCCAGCATAAGCCCCATCCGGGCAAGGTCGCTGTCCGGAAGATGCGCGCTGTACAGAAGGTTCAGGGCGCACAAAACTGCTGCCGCATTTCCGCTTCCCCCGGCAAGACCTGCTGCGACAGGAATGTTTTTGTGTATCATAATTTTTACTCCGCCGTCTATTCCCGTTTCGCTGAAAAACAGGTTTGCCGCACGGTATGCAATATTTTGCTCATTGTTCGGCAAAAAGGGGCGGTTTGTCGATATTTTTATTCCCGATTTCTGTCTGTCAACAATAACAAGGTCAAACAGATTGACCGATTGCATAATCATTTTTACCTCATGATACCCGTTTTCAAACCTTCCCAAAACATCAAGAGTAAGGTTAATTTTCGCATAGGATTTTGCTATAGCACGGCTGCCGGTGATTATCATATCTTCGTAAAGTTTCATCACTTTCTCCTATAAAACAGTATGTGATTTATTAATTATTTCATGGATTATTTCATCGGTGACCTTATTTTCGCCCTGTTTTTTCAGGTAAATAAGGTATTCGATGTTGCCTTCCGGACCTTTTATGGGAGAAAAGGATAATACTTCAGCATAAAAGCCGATACTCTCGGCAAAGTCCGTTATATTTTTGACTACGTTGTAATGCACTTTTGTGTCGCGCACAACCCCCTTTTTTCCAACCTGCTCACGGCCGGCTTCAAACTGGGGTTTTATCAAAGCCGCAGCCTCGCCGTTATCGCTCAGCAAGCCGTATACTACGGGCAGGACAAGTTTTAAGGATATAAACGACACGTCAATGGAGGCAAAGTCGAGATAAACACCGATGTCCTCGGGTGTAACATAACGGATATTGGTGCGCTCCATATTGACAACACGCTCATCCTGACGCAATTTCCAGGCGAACTGACCGTAGCCGACATCTACGGCATACACCTTTTTTGCGCCGTTTTGAAGCATACAGTCGGTAAAACCTCCGGTGGATGCGCCTATGTCCATGCATATTTTTCCTCCGAGAGCTATAGGAAATTCCTGCATGGCTTTTTCCAGCTTAAGACCGCCGCGACTGACATATTTCAGCGTTTCACCGCGTATTTCCGGAGTTTTTGATATGTCAATATTCTGCCCCGGTTTATCGCATTTTTGATTGTCAACATAAACCTGCCCTGCCATGATAAGAGCTTTTGCCCGTTCACGGCTTTCGGTAAGTCCTTTTTCAACGAGAAGCGTATCAAGCCGTTGTTTTTCAGCCATGTAATTTTTCCTCGATTCTTTCAATTATAGATTGCGCATCCATGCGATAGTATTTGTCAAGCTCGGAGGGAGTTCCGTGGATTATGGGTTCGTCTGGGAAAGCGCATATAAGAAGCGGCGTGCCAACACCACTTTCGCATAATGCACATGCCGTAAGACTGCCTATTCCTCCTGTTTTTGTTCCGTCCTCTACCGTCACAACAAGTTTTTTGTTCTTTGCGGCGTTTATGACATCTGACACCGGAAAAGGTTTTATTGTTGGCACCGACATAAGCTGAGCACCGAAATGCTGCGCCGCTTGACTGGCCGACGCTAACATTCTGCCGCTTGACATAATAAGTATGTCACTGCCCTCAAGAACGGTGTGCACCTTTCCGGCTGCGAAGGGAATACCGGTATCAAGCTGTTGACTGCCCCTCGGATAACGGATTGCGACAGGACCTCTGCATACGTTTACGGCATAGTCAAGCATTTCGGAAAGCTCGACAAAGCTTGAAGGAGACAGAACCGTCATGTTTGGCATATGCGAAAGAAAAGCAATGTCATACATGCCCTGATGTGTTTCGCCGTCCTGACCGACAATGCCTGCCCTGTCGGCGCACAGTACTACATGGAGATTTTGCAGACAGACATCGTGCAGAATCTGGTCATATGACCTCTGAAAAAACGTAGAGTAAATAGGCACTACGGGAATATATCCCTGCATGGCGAGCCCTGCCGCCATTGTTACGGCGTGCTGCTCGGCAATTCCTACGTCAAAATAACGGCTTTTGTAAAGCTTAGCAAAGTCTGTAAGTCCTGTTCCCAAAGGCATTGCGCCGGTTATCGCAACAATTTTATCATTTTCTGCGGCAAGAGTTACGAGAGTTTTGCCAAACACGGCGGAATAATCCTCCTGAACTGTCTTATTACCGCCGGAAATGCCGTGGTATTCTGCGGGGTGAGCTTCGGCGGGTTTATATCCTTTTCCCTTTGTGGTGCGGATGTGAATAAAAGAGGACGTATCAGAGGTTTTTGCTCGTGTCAGAACCGCCTTCAATGCGTCAATGTCATGCCCATCCACGGGCCCGATATAGTTAAGCCCCAAATTGTCAAACATGGTGGGAGGGAGAACCTTCGTACGCAGCGCACCCTTGGCCTTTTTAACTGCTTTTGTTGCTGTTTCACCTCCTACCGGAAGCCCTAAGAGAAAGTCTTCAATGGCGTCCTTGGATTTATAATAGCCCGGACGCTGACGCAGCTTTTGCAGATATTTTGCGACAGCACCCACATTCTGAGAAATACTCATCTCGTTATCATTCAGAATAAAGATAACCTTTGATTTTGAATGGCCGGCGTCATTGAGCGCTTCAAAAATCATACCTCCGGTCAGTGCCCCGTCGCCAAAGACGGCAATTACATCATAGTCGCCGCCCGATAAATCCCGTGCGCGCGCCATGCCCATTGCGGCTGAAGCAGATGTGGAGGCATGCCCCGTATTGAAGGCGTCATATGCGCTTTCCGCTGTTTTCGGAAAGCCGCTTAGTCCGCCGAATTTTCGGAGAGTGTCAAATTTATCCTTGCGTCCCGTAAGTATTTTGTGCACATAGGATTGATGCCCGACA
>JAQXUJ010000081.1 GCA_029219925.1 Clostridiales bacterium
TATCCGCATATTAAATTATAACCTCGAATTTTTTCACGGGAGAGGTAACCCCGAGGAGGAGCAAACCGCTTAATCCTCATATATGAAAACGGATAAACCGATTTCAACAACTTATCACCGATATGACGCGAGCAGAACCATGCGCGTCTGCCAATTCCGCCACGGGTGCGTATTCAGCTTATATATCTCGCCTATGTCAAATAATATACGTCAGCGGTCAACAAATAATATTATATATCAAATTATATCATTTGTCAATAATTTTTCGGAAAAAATTAATTTATTTGCCGTATGAGAAAAAATTAGTAAAAAAGTGTTGACAAAACAAAAATAATATGGTATTATAAAGAAAATTAATATTTAAAAGCTATGATGAAGACGGTCGGATTTGCGAGCCTTGAGAGAGTTGGCGGTTGCTGCGAGCCAATGGCAGACTTATCCAATGACTTATCCCTTCTGAGCTGAAGATGTGAAAATTGCAGTAATGTCTTTCGTGTAGGCTACGTTAGTGCATAGGGCTTGTTGGAGTCTGAAGCGGCGCTGTATATAGCGCAATTTGAGTGGTACCGCGGATTATTATAACCCGTCTCAAAGTTTCTTTGAGACGGGTTTGTTTATTTTTAGAGGTATCAAACCGCAGTATTGACCGCATAACATGTCCTGAAAGTTAAACCATATTTTTTAGAAGGAGTGATCAAAATGGCAGCTGCCGAAGAAAAATTGATTGAAATCGCCGAAAGAATTAAGGAAATGCGTGAAATTATGGGCTTTTCCGTTCAGGAAATGGCGGAAAAAACCGAGGTAAGCGTAGAAGAGTATGAACAGCTCGAGGCAGGTAAGGTGGACTTTCCGTTTACCTTTATTCACAAATGTGCAATTGCGTTTCATTTGGAAATTAACGATATTCTGGAAGGCGTCAGCGCAAATTTGTCGTCGTACAATGTGACAAGACGCGGAAAGGGACATCAAACGGCAAAGGAGGAGGGTATAGAAATCTGCAATCTTGCGCCGATGTTCAAAAATAAGCTGGCAGAGCCGTATTACGTTACATATGAGTATTCCGAAAAGCAGCAGTATCATCCAATTCACTGCACAACCCATAAGGGACAGGAATTTGATATTGTTTTGGAGGGCAGTCTGAAGGTTCAGGTTGGAGAGCATACCGTTGTTTTGAATGAAGGCGACAGTATTTATTATAACAGCTCCACGCCCCACGGGATGATTGCGATAAACGGTAAAAAATGTGTTTTCTGTGCAATTGTAGTGTCCGGCGATGATGCCACCAATGAGGAGGAAATGACAAAAAGCATTGTCCTTGCCCGTCAGTCGGAAAAGCTTGTATGCAATAAATTTATCAAGACTGTTGAAGATGAAAACGGCTTTTTGAAGGACATCTCTTTTGAAAATGAGGATAAATTTAATTTTGCGTTTGATATTGTTGACGAGCTGGGAAGAAAATATCCGGATAAGCTTGCCATGATTCACGTTGCTGATGACAAGACCGAAACAAGATTTACCTTCAAGGAAATCAAGGATGCCACAAGTCAGACAGCAAATTATTTTAAGTCGCTGGGAATCGAGCGCGGCGACAGAGTAATGCTTGTGCTTAAACGCAACTATGAGTTCTGGTTCTCAATACTGGCGCTGCATAAGCTGGGCGCAATCGCAATTCCTGCAACAAATCAGTTGAAGGAGCATGATTATACCTACAGATTTAATGCTGCGGGAGTCAAAGCAATAATTTGCGCCGGTGATGATTATATCCTGGAGCAGGTTGAGCTTGCCGAAAAGGAGGCGCCTACGCTGAAAATCAAGGTTGCAACCCATTGCGAGCGGGACGGCTGGCACAACTTCAACAAAGAATATTTCCTGTTCAGCCGCAAGTTTGTAAGAGAAGCAGACGCACCCTGTGGCGATGACCTGATGCTGATGTTCTTCACATCGGGAACAACCGGATATCCGAAGATTGCCGCTCACAGCTACAAATATCCTCTCGGTCATTTTGTAACCGCAAAATATTGGCACTGCGCCGAAAGGGGCGGACTCCACTTCACTATTGCCGATACCGGCTGGGGGAAGGCTCTTTGGGGAAAGCTGTACGGTCAGTGGATGTGTGAGGGAGGAGTGTTTGTATATGACTTCGAACGTTTCCATGCGTCGGATATTCTTCCGATGTTTGCAAAATACAATATCACTACCTTCTGCGCACCGCCCACAATGTACAGAATGTTAATAAAGGAGGACCTGTCCAAGTTTGACCTGTCGTCCATAAAGCATGCGACCATAGCCGGCGAAGCGCTTAACCCGGAAGTGTTCAAGCAGTTCAAAAAGGCTACCGGACTGTCGCTGATGGAAGGTTTTGGTCAGACTGAAACAACGCTGACAATCGCTAATCTTGTAGGCATGACGCCTAAGCCGGGATCAATGGGTAAGCCGGTGCCACCATATGATATTGACCTTGTTAACCCTGACGGCGAAAGCTGTGAGATAGGCGAATCGGGCGAGATTGTCGTAAGAATTGACAAGGACGTGCCCTGTGGCTTGTTTAACGGATACTATTTGAACGAGGATAAAACCAAAGAGGTTATGCATGACGGTCTGTATCATACCGGTGACATTGCGTGGCGCGATGAGGACGGATATTTCTGGTATGTGGGCAGAACGGATGATGTTATTAAGTCATCGGGATACCGTATCGGACCCTTTGAAATTGAAAATGTTATCATGGAGCTGCCGTATGTGCTGGAGTGCGGAGTTTCGGCAGAACCGGACGAGGTAAGAGGACAGGTTGTTAAGGCAAGCGTTGTTCTTACCAAGGGCACAGCTCCTACGGAGGAGCTTAAAAAGGAGATCCAGGATTATGTTAAGAAAAAGACCGCACCCTACAAATATCCGCGAATTGTGGTGTTCAAAGAGGAACTTCCAAAGACAATAAGCGGAAAAATACAAAGAAATAAATTATAATTTGAAAATTTTTCTTGACATTTGCAAAAAAATGTGCTAAAATATGGATAAATAATTAAAAGGCGTTGAAGGAGAGGACCTTTACAGGCGGCTTTTCAGAGAGTTGACGGGTGGTGTGAGTCAATAAGTTGCGTAACGGTTTGTAGCTCCCGAGTCGGAAGGAAGAAAGCGAAAGCGAGTAGAACCTTCCCGTGCAGGCTACGTTAGTGCATAGGGCTTGTTGGAGTCTGAAGTGGCGTTATTCATAACGCAATTTGAGTGGTACCGCGGGTTATTGTATGAATTTACAGCTCGTCTCAAGGATTTTAGTACATCTTTGGGACGAGTTTTTTCTTTCCCAAAGCGCATGGAGGTATTGTTATGGAAAATCAAATCACGGGTCTTGATTACAAAATCAAGGAAATGGCAACGAGAATTAAGGAACTTCGGGAAATTGAAGGTATGTCGCCCATCACTATGGCAAAGCTGACCGACGTTTCAGTTGAAGAGTACAATGCATGCGAAAACGGTCTGCATGATATGAGCTTTGCATTTATTTACCGATGCGCCCTCGCCTTTCACGTAGACGTTACGGATATAGTGGAGGGTACAAGCCCCACGCTGCGGTCATATACGCTGACAAGGAGCGGGGAAGGACAAAAAATCGAGCAGGCACACGGCATGGTTTACTATAACCTTGCGCCGGAGTTCAGAAAGCGTATTGCAGAGCCTCTTTATGTAAAAGCCATTTACAACGAAGAGGCAGAGCATAAGGACATTGAGCTTACCACCCATGAGGGACAGGAATGTGATATTGTTATAAGCGGCAGTCTGATGGTGCAGGTAGGGTCGCATAAGGAGATACTTAATCCAGGAGATTCCATTTATTATGACAGCCGCACGCCCCACGGTCTGCTGGCGGTTGGCGGAACCGACTGCGAATTTTATGCGATAGTTCTTTCACCCACCAGCGAAAAGGGACTTTCAAGTATTCCTCAGGCGGCTAATTCAAAGGAGGAAAAAACTCATCAGCCTTATCGCAGAATTTATCATAATTTTATTCATCCTAAGGAGGACGAAAGAGGCGCTCTGCTGTCATTAACCTTTGAAAATGAGGATAAATTCAATTTTGCTTTTGATATTGTGGATGCGTTGGCGGAAAAACGTCCCGACAAGCTGGCAATGCTGCATCTTGACATAAACAAGACGGAGCGCCGCTTCACCTTTGACGATATGCGCAGGGAATCCAATAAAACGGCGAATTATTTTAAATCTCTGGGTATCAAAAAGGGCGACAGGGTAATGCTTGTGCTGAAACGTCACTATCAGTTCTGGTTCTCGATTCTTGCTCTTCATAAAATAGGAGCAATTGCCATTCCGGCAACAAACCAGCTTCAGGAGCATGACTATACATACCGGTTCAATGCGGCGGGAGTAAAGGCAATCGTGTGTACGGCTGACGGTGACGCGGCACATCAGGCAGACCTTGCCGCAAAGGACGCAGAAACCCTTGAAACTAAGATTTTAGTAGGCGGAAAACGCGACGGATGGCATGACTTTAACAATGAGTATCAGCTGTTTTCCGACAAGCTTGAAAGAACGGCAGACACGCCCTGCGGAAACGATACCATGCTGATGTTCTTTACTTCAGGAACCACCGGATATCCGAAGATTGCCGCTCACAGCTATAAATACCCTCTGGGACATTTTGTTACCGCCAATTACTGGCACTGTGTGAACCCGGACGGACTTCATTTAACTATTTCCGATACCGGCTGGGCAAAAGCACTCTGGGGTAAGCTCTACGGTCAATGGTTGTGCGAGGCGGCGACCTTTGTATATGATTTCGACCGTTTTCATGCTGCGGATATTCTGCCCTTGTTCGCAAAATATCATATTACGACATTCTGTGCGCCGCCGACTATGTACCGCATGCTTATCAAGGAGGATTTGACAAAGTACGATTTGTCATCTGTCGAGCATGCAACCATTGCCGGCGAAGCGCTTAACCCCGAGGTTTTCAAACAGCTTGAAAAGCTGACCGGACTGCAGGTAATGGAAGGCTTCGGACAGTCGGAAACATCGCTGGTTATCGGTAATCTGTTCGGCGGAACACATAAAATCGGCTCAATGGGCAAGCCTGTTCCCGGCTATGACGTTGATATAGTTGATTCCGAAGGAAAGAGCGTCGGTGTCGGCAAGTCCGGGGAAATCGTAATCAGAACATCGGAGAAAACTCCCTGCGGCTTGTTTAAGGAATACTATCGTGACGAGGAAAAAACAAAGGAGGCATGGCACGACGGTCTGTATCATACAGGAGATGTTGCAATGCGTGATGAGGACGGATTTTACTGGTATGTGGGACGTATTGACGACGTTATTAAGTCGTCGGGCTACCGCATCGGGCCGTTTGAGATAGAAAACGTTATCATGGAGCTTCCTTACGTTCTCGAATGCGGTGTTTCCGCCGCACCCGACGAGGTCAGAGGTCAGGTGGTAAAGGCCAGCATTGTTCTTACTAAGGACACGGAGGGGTCAGAGGAGCTCAAGAAGGAAATTCAGAACTATGTTAAGGAGCATACTGCGCCTTATAAGTATCCGCGGATTGTAGTATTCAAGGATGAGCTTCCTAAAACCACCAGCGGAAAAATTATAAGAGCAAAGCTTTAAAGGAGATATGATGAAAAGAATAACGCTTTTCGCGGGGCATTACGGTAGCGGAAAAACCTGCATAGCCGTGAGCTATGCGGAATATGTTAAAAAAATGGGGAATAAGGTTTCAATAGTAGATTTGGATATTGTAAATCCGTATTTCAGGACAAAGGACAGCGAGAGGGAACTGGCGGAGCTTGGCATCGAGCTTGTATGTTCGGACTATGCGAACACAAACCTTGACGCACCGGCTCTGCCGAAGGAGATTTACACCGCAATCAGTGACAAGAGTCATTATCTTGTTATAGATGTGGGCGGCGATGACCGAGGCGCAGTTGCGCTGGGAAGGTATACGCCCGACATACTGGAGGAAAACGACTACGATATGCTTTTTGTGGCAAACTGCTGCAGACCTCTTACAAAAACACCGGAGGAGGCGCTGGAGATTATGCATGAAATTGAGGCGGCGTCCCATATAGCTTTTACCGGAATCGTGAATAATTCCAATCTTGGCGATGAAACCACGGCGGAAACGGTAAAGGAAAGCGGCGGTTATATAAAAAGGCTGTCTGAGCTTTCGGGACTGCCTGTGAAAATGACAACATGCACCAAAGAGGTATATGCCCGATTAATGGGCGAAATACCTGATTTGTTTGAAATAAAGCTGCAGGAAAAATATTACGCTGTCCGAAAGGATTAGCGGCGTAATGGATGCAAAATATCAACATGTATAAAAAGGAGAGATTAGGCAATGGCAAAACTGACTTTTAAAACAGACCTTTGCAAGGGCTGCGGGCTGTGCGTGGAGGCATGCCCTAAACATTTGTTGGCTATAGCAAAGGACAAAATTAATCAAAAGGGACATTCTCCGGTCGAAATCACGGATCAGAGCGCATGTATAGCCTGCGCATTCTGTGCAACAATGTGTCCCGATTGTATTATTACGGTTGAAAGGTAGGGAGAAAACATGGCAGAAAAAGTATTAATGAAGGGTAATGAAGCAATTGCGGAGGCGGCAATTAAAGCAGGCTGCCGCCACTATTTCGGATACCCCATAACGCCGCAGACAGAAATCGCAGCATATATGGCAAAGAGAATGCCGAAAATCGGCGGAACATTCTTGCAGGCGGAAAGTGAAATTGCCGCAATCAATATGGTTTACGGCGTTTCTGCGGCGGGCAAGAGGGTTATGACGTCCTCATCAAGCCCCGGAATTGCGCTTAAAAGCGAGGGCTTGTCATATCTTGCCGGTGCAGACCTCCCGGCATTTGTCGTAAACGTGCAGAGGGGCGGCCCGGGTCTGGGCGGTATTCAGCCGTCACAGTCTGACTATTTCCAGGCAACAAAAGCCGGCGGACACGGCGATTTCAGAATGATTGTTCTTGCTCCGGCGTCTGTGCAGGAAATGGCGGACCTGACCATTAAGGGCTTTGAGCTTGCCGATGAATACAGAATGACCGCCATGATTTTGGCTGACGGTACAATGGGACAGATGATGGAACCGGTGGAAATCCGTGAGGATGCTGAAATCAAAACCTTTGATAAGCCTTGGGCGGTTACCGGAACAAAGTGCGAAAGGGAGCATAATATTGTAAATTCGCTCTTTTTAAAACCGGAGGAGCTGGAGAGCGGCAATATCGCAAGATTTGAGAGATATAAGAAGATAGAAGAAACCGAGGCAATGTATGAGGAATTTATGATGGAGGACGCAGAGATATGCGTAGTTGCCTTCGGTATTGCGGCGAGAGTATCTCAGAATGCAATTGTTGAGGCCAGAAAACAGGGCATAAAAGTCGGTATGATAAGACCTATAACCCTTTGGCCATTCCCAAAGAAGCCTCTTTTGAAGGCTGCGGATAAGGTGAAAAAATTCATCTCGGTAGAGCTTTCCATGGGACAGATGGTGGAGGACATTGAACTTGCGGTACGCTGTAAAAAGCCGGTTGAGCTTTGTAACCGAGTGGGCGGTATGATTCCGTCGCCGGAAGAGGTTCTCGCAAAAATTATTGAAGCAAACGGAGGTAAAAACTAATGATTGTATTTGATAAACCAAAATCACTGACAGATGCCCCTTTGCATTATTGCCCGGGCTGTACTCACGGCATTATTCACCGTCTTGTTGCCGAGGCAATCGACGAGCTGGGAATCGAAGGAAGAACCGTGGGAGTAGCGCCGGTAGGCTGTGCAGTTATGGCATATGACTATTTTGCCTGCGATATGGTTGAGGCTGCTCACGGCAGAGCGCCGGCTGTTGCAACGGGTATTAAGCGTGCCGAACCGTCTTCTGTCGTATTTACATATCAGGGCGACGGAGATTTGGCGTCAATAGGTACGGCGGAGACTGTACACGCCGCAACGAGAAATGAGAACATTACGGTAATATTTGTAAATAATGCAATATACGGCATGACCGGCGGTCAGATGGCGCCGACCTCGCTGCCGGGGCAGGTTACCCAGACATCTCCCTACGGCAGGGATACAAAGCTTTGCGGTTATCCGGTAAAAATCTGTGAAATGCTGTCGCAGCTTGAGGGACCGGAATATCTTGAGCGTGTTGCCGTAAATAACGTTAAAAATATTAAAAGAGCAAAGGCTGCAATTAAAAAGGCGTTTGAAAATCAGATTAACGGCAAAGGTTTTTCGCTCATTGAGGTAATTTCAAGCTGTCCGACCAACTGGGGCATGACTCCGAAGGACGCTCTTAAGTGGATTGACGATAATATGATTCCGTATTATCCACTGGGCGTTTATAAGGATCGCAGCGCAAAGGAGGCAGAATAATATGAGCACATTTAACATACTTATTGCAGGATTCGGCGGTCAGGGAGTACTTTTTGCCGGTAAATGCCTGGCATATAAGGGGCTTACCGAGGACAAACAGGTGAGCTGGCTTCCGTCATACGGCCCGGAGATGCGCGGCGGTACGGCAAACTGCAGCGTTATACTGAGTGACACGCCGGTTGGTTCGCCCATAGTGTCCAATCCCGACGTATTGATAGCGATGAATTTGCCATCGCTTGATAAATACGAAAATGCAGCAGTAAGCGGCGCAAAAATCTTTGTGGACTCGACGCTTATCGGACGTAAGGTGGTCAGAAATGACGTTGATACCTATTATATTCCCGCCACAAAAATGGCCGCGGATATTGGTGCACCGACTCTTGCCAATATGATTATCATCGGAAAAATGATTAAGGAAACCGGCGCGGTTGATTTTGACAATATTGAAGTGGGACTTAAAAAGGTTATTCCGACGAGAAAAGCCGACATGATTGATATTAACCTTAAAGCGTTGAAGGCCGGTTACGATTTTGCCGGGTAAAGATAAACTGTTCCTACAGTTTTGGCGGAATTCCGTGCCCGGTATATAGTTAAAATAATTTGAAAGACTGACAAACCATTATGTATTTAATGCATACATGGTTTGTCAGTTTACGTTTTTTGGGGCAAAATTGAAAAAAAACGGTAATTTTACAATTATTGTTTTGTTTACAATCTGTTAACTTTTCGGTACAGCTATTTACTTTTATCGGCGGCCACGGTATAATAATATATAAAGCCGGTATTTAATCTGAAAGGAGTTAACTTGTATATATGAAAAAAAAGGTACTTGCCATTACAATGGCTTTTATTTTTATGACGCAGACAGCTCATGCGTCGGTTTTAGGAAGTGTTGTAACGAGTTGGTCGCATGAAATTGCAAACGGAACAGATTTTTATAAAAACGTCTTTTTATCCGATCAGTCGGGAGTGGGGAAACAGACGGAGTATTATGCGGAATACACGCCTAATGACAGCGTTGTGCCAACGGTGGTCAACGGTGAGAGCCTGTGGGGACTCAGAACCATTACCCAGGCTGAAGAATTCATGCGCAGAAACGGTATGACGCCTCTGATAGGGATAAACGCATCGTTTTTTTCTTTTAAAACGGGCGTTCCTATGGGACATGTGCTTGCAGAGGGGAGAATCATATCCAAAGATACGCAAAGCTATCCGTCAATTGGGTTCAGGAGCGACGGCTCGGCATTTATAGCTCCGCTGTCGATTGAAACAACGCTGACCTGTGAAAAAGAGGTTGAGAGAAATCTTGATGCCGGCGAAACTGCCGCAGGTGCAGCAAATACTGCCGAAGCTGAAAGCATAGCTGAAGCGGCTGAGAATACTATTTCGCTGGATATTGCCCATATCAATAAGTACAACCAGACTGTAACCGACGTGGTAAATCTTTACACAAGAGATTTTGATAAGAATAATCATACTGAAGGTGAGGCGCTTAATCTGATTTTGGGAGATATTTCGGGAGAGTTAGCGATTGGAAAGAGTTTTACCGCAACAGTAGAGGAAAAATTTGTTTATAAAGGCGCAATTGCAATTCCTGATGGGAAAATTGTGCTTACACTTAATACAAACGGCAGACAGGATTTGTATGAAAGCCTGAATAATCTTGAGATAGGGGATAGCGTGACCGTTTCAAGCAGAGCGCTAAATGATAGTGACAAATGGGATACCGCTGTTTCGGGCTTGGGCAGTGAAGGAGATATGCTCGTTAAGGACGGTGCGGTTCAAAGCGGATTTGCGTCGGGGGCGGCGCCGAGAACTGCCGTTGGAATTACGTCGGGCGGTAATATTATTTTTTATGTTATAGACGGACGTCAGACGGGATACAGCTACGGCGTGCAGCTCAAATCGCTGGCAAACCGAATGAAGGAACTGGGATGCGTTGATGCTATTAATCTTGACGGCGGCGGCTCAACCGCCATTTCCGGGATTTATCCGGGAAGTGATGAGAACGCGGTTTTAAATTCGCCGTCTGAGGGAACGCTCAGAAGCTGCGCCAACTATATTTTCCTGAAAAATGCGAAAAGCCCCACAGGGGAATTGGGAAAACTTTATTTATATCCCTTTGAGCAGCACTATCTGTCGGGATATTCCGAAACAATATATCCTACAGCAGTAGATACGGCTTATTACAAGATACCCAATCCGGAGGGGATTGAATTCTCGGTAAGCGGCACCGACAGCAGTATAGACAAATATTCCGGACTGCTGACTGCAAAGGGTACGGGAGAATTCACTGTTGATGTAACGGGCGGCGGCGCGTCGGGAAGCGCAAAGTATCACACTTATGCTACCCCTACAAATATAGGTGTGTATAATGGTAAAACAAATAAAGAAATTAAATCCCTGAATGTCAAAAAAGGTGATGTAATTAAACTTAATTTGACTGCCCAATATTATTATATTGATTTAAAGACTTCTAAGGAATGTTTTAACATTGAGGTAACAGATAATATGGGATATGTCAGTGATAACAATGAGCTGGTTATAACCTCTGGCGGAGGCACGGGCAGTCTGCTGGTACGCGCCGGTGAGTACACGAAAAAAATCCCGATTACTGTAGAGTTTCAGTCGGTATTTAATGATATTTCAGACCATTGGGCAAGGGATATGGTAAATTTTGTGCATGAAAACGGCATTATTAATGGGTATGAAACGGAAAACGGCGTTGAATTTAAGCCGGACAACAACATGACGCGCGCCGAATTTGCCGTGATTATGTGTAAATTTTTGGATATTGATACAGAGGAATACAAAAATGCAGAGATGAGCTTTGCCGATAGGGATAAAATTGCGGGCTGGTCCGAAGAATATATTGCCGCGATGTCAGCTTACGGTCTGATGACCGGGAAAGCGGACGGCGAAAAAATAAACTTTGCGCCGGATGACAGCCTTACGCGTGCCGAAGCAATGACTATTCTGGGAAGAAGTATCGGCGGCGACGGAAGCGGAGATACCGTTTTTGACGACAGCGATAAAATACCCGACTGGGCCGCTGAGTATGTAGACATTATGGTTACTAACGGCTTTGTAAGCGGCTATGAGGACAACACTATCCGTCCGGAGGGACTCGTGACCCGTGCAGAAGCGGTAACTATGCTGTATAAAATTATGAATAAATCCTTCTAAAAATATTGTAATAAAATAATGAAAAAAATGCAGTATGGGAATATAATAAATATTTCCTTACTGCGTTTTTTATTAAGATGTATGCGTCTAAATATCAATAGATTTTATAAACTTGTTGTTTTGAAAAACATCCATTATTCCGTCAATATTAAATTCGGACGGAACGCTGGCAACCAGCGATAATTCCAGACAGCCGCCGTTCCTTGAGCATTTCATACTGTCAACAGAAATATTGTATTCCTTTAAGAAGCAGTTAATAAAATCCATAGCTTCAGGCGTATCTTCAATGATTATCGAAATTTCTTCCTCATTAGGCATATGCAAAAATTTAAGATTTTTGTGCAGAATAATTTGGCAGATTACTATTAAAAATGTGGCGGAAATACCGATAATATACATACCGGAGCCGATGGCAAGCCCTACGCCGGATGTCGCCCATATACCTGCCGCAGTAGTAAGTCCTTTAACGGCATGGCGGTTGAAGTAAATCATTCCCGCACCCAAAAAGCCGACTCCACTAACTACCTGTGCCGCAATTCTGGAATTATCGGCGCCGCGTGCTCCGTCAATGCCGGCAGCAACATCGGTAAAGCCGTATTTGGAAACAATCATCATCAGTGCCGAGGCGAGTGCAACGATAATATGTGTTCTGATTCCTGCACCCTTGCCGCGGTTTTTACGCTCATAGCCGATAACACCGCCGCATATGCATGCAACAACCAGCCGCAGAAAATACATCAGATTGTAAAAGATTATGTCGTTCACAGTTACACTTCTTTCTTAGTAAATAATTAATTATTATATCATTTTCAAATAATAATGTCAATGGTAAAATTGGAAAAATCTTTTAGTAATAATTTATGTGTTATGTCACAAAATATGATTGTAGCCGACAAAAAACGGCTGCTTTAGATAGATAACAGAAAAAAGTATGGAGGAAGACAAAATGAGCAGATCAAAAATTTCAGTACCTGAAGCAAAGCAGGCTATGGAAAACTTCAAGATGGAAGCTGCAAGCGAAGTTGGAGTAAACCTTAAGCAAGGTTACAACGGTGATTTGACTGCAAGACAGGCCGGTTCAATCGGTGGTCAGATGGTCAAGAAGATGATTGAAGATTACGAAAACAAGATTAAATAACCATGCTTAAAGTAGTCAGCTTATTTTCGCTAATAAACAATGATTTTAAGACGGAAGAAGGGGACGTTTTAATAATCCCGAGCCTCTACGGCGATGTAACTATGTCTACAAATTTTAGCGGAGTATATTACGCACCGATAATTATTATAAAGAGAAACTCTGAAATTTAATCTTT
This sequence comes from Clostridiales bacterium, assembly GCA_029219925.1. GTDB lineage: Bacteria > Bacillota > Clostridia > UBA1381 > UBA1381 > UBA1738. The sequence continues at coordinate 12,876 of JAQXUJ010000081.1, forward strand.
GTTTATGAAGATAAGCAAATTAAAAGGGCGAAGACTTTCGGGTCTTTGCCCTTTTACATATCTAAATCTTTAATCGGTATTTCTTGCGTCAAGAAAATATTCCCTGTCGTTATCAAGGGTAATACGCCATGCGGGAATAAGGGTAGCGGAGCGGTGAAGCGTATCGTCCTCAAAAACGGTATAGCCCAGCGTAAGTCCTGTTACGGATGTTTTTTCTGACGAATCAATTAGTGAAATCAACTCAACCAATATACCTGGAATACTTTTAAGCTTTATTTCCGAACCTTTTTCATCGGTCGGATTAAACCAACTGCCGGCAACCTTTGTGACGACGGCTGCTTCTCCGGAGGAACCCTCTGTTCCTGTGACGGAAACCCTTATATTGGAATTAAAAATCGGCTTTTTTTCAGACATGCCGGAAAATATTACATCAAAACCATATTCGTTTTTTTCACACTTTATGTCAGCGTGGGAAATATTAAAATCGTGACCGGACAGAAATTCCGCTGCTGTTTCCTGTGCATGGGATTCGTCGCCGCTGCAGGGGAGGGCAGCTTTTTTTATGCTGTAAACAAAGCGGTCGCCGCTGAACACGATGGTGTCATGCTCTGTTTCATAAGAAAAATCATCGATTTTATCAGGTGTTTCACCCATTATTGCTTCTGCAAAGCTGCCGTAATCCGAAATAACATTGACCGCTTCCACATAATCGGCATTTTTATTTTTCTTTGGTATTATATCGGGATTTATTGTAATTCCGCGCTCACTAAGCAGCTGAACTGCGTTCGAAATTATTTCGGGCTCGATGACCGATGCTCTGTGATCAGACATTATAATACCGAAGGCAAGCATAATATCGGTAAACAGAAACAGCATTATTAAAATTGTTTTCACTCTGCTCCAGTTCATAAGCTAAAATTCCCCTTCATATCTATTGTGCCAAAACGTTGTCAATATCGATGTACCAGTCAGCGTTTTTTTCGCCCTCTGTCAGATCGTCTGGATATGAGGGGTACATCTGATTAATGTGTATTTCTTTCATAGAATTCTGATATTTTGCAATTATTCTGTCCAGCGTTTCGATATACATTGGCGAATATGCGGTTTGTTCCTGGATTATATAGTTGCGCAGAACCTGACGGTAGGATTTGATATAATTGCCGCTTATCTCGATAGAAACTGCATTTCCGCTTGTGTATTTAACGGGCAGACCATCCGCAAGATAGTCAAAGGTATATAATTGCGGGACTGTTTCTGAAAGCCGGGAGGTGATACACATATCGGTATTAATTCCGGCGGCGTTGTTGACATTATCCACAAATGCCGCCAATTTTGACGAAATGGAATATGTATCGTTTATATTCGACTGTGAAAATCGAAGGCCCGTTCCGCTTGCGGTAAAGGTCAAAATTCCCTGTGGGGATATTTTAAGTATCCCGTTATTTTCCACAAAAACCAAGGAGCCGTCCGCTTCGGTATAGCGCCGCACCGAATTTGGAGCGATGGAAAAGGCAGAAAGGATGTTTTCGACATTCCGTGAAATAACCTCGTCGTCTTTAAAAACCGGATTTTCGGATTTGAGAGTATGTGCCTGAAAGGGCGAGGAATATATAAGAATCATAGGTGACAGAAAGGTTTTCTGGTCGCCGAAATCCTTGTCAAAATTAAGGTCAAAGGAATAATTTATAACAGCGTCTTCGTCAGTCTGTTCCGAAGCGGCGCGTTTAATTATTTCGCCGATGCCGGAGGAGGGTATGCTGATACGGTAGATACCGCTTGCGTCGTTTATGTATACACTGCCGTTATCGCTTATTGCAATATCGGAGAAGGACTCAAGGTTTAATTCTCCGGAATTGACACCGATAAGCTCCGCATAAATGTTTGAGGAAAAGGTACAGGGATAGGACAGATACAGCGACTGCGCTGACAAAACGGCATACCAGTCCTCATTTGTGGCGGAGAATATGTTCTTAGATTCAAATGCCGTCTGTAACACCTCTTTAGCGGAGTTAAAAATATCATTAAAGTTATCGCTGGTCCTGTTATAAATAAATCGGCTGGACTGATAGCCTGTATTCATGATGATTTTTTCTGGAACAGCAAGACTTTCGGCTATCTGCGTACCGTTTCTTCTGGAATTATTTCTCATATTAGCAAAAAAATTATAGCCAGAAAGCCATAATTTTTTGTCAGCCAATATTTTATCTGCCAATACGAGATTTGTGATAATGAGAAGGATCAGAACGATACTCTTAATTCTCTCTTTTTTCATAGTTACCTCATATTATTTCAAGAAATTCAGCACATTGACGGTAACGCTTTTGAGCTTATCCACCGTACTTCTTTTAACCTTTGAAATCTGAATTTTAACAACCTGTGCGCTTGAGCCGTTTTCAGCGTATACAACAAAGGTATTGCTTGCGTTCGGAAGGTCAACAACCGTGCTGTAAAGACCGCTTGCGCCGATGGTCTTTTCCGATTTTATAATGGGGCATGTGCCGGTGGACTCGTCGTATTTATATACCTTGATTTTCGTGCCCTGGGCGCCGACAGCCGATATGGTGTAGCTCTTATCCGAGGTTGAGGCGGAAAGAGACTGCGGTCTTTTAATATATATCAGATTAGATGAATTGCCCTGCGCCGAATAGGGGATAGAGGTTTCATATGCCGCATAGGAAATACATGGCATAGCAAAAACAACCATCAGCAACAGCAGCAATGAGATTAGCCGTTTTTTCATTCTAAACAATTCCTTTCAAAGATTAGATACTATGTAAAATACTGTTATTACTGTATATTATATCATAACAGTTTTACAAAGATGTTACATGGCATTTAAAATCGTATAACATTTAGAGCGGGACCGAAATAATAACCTCAGTACCTTCGCCGTAGGTGCTGTTTATGGTAATATTTCCGCCCAGCTGATTCATAATCTGTTTTGCGATGGCAAGTCCAAGGCCGGTGCCACCGGTTTCCCTGGAGCGTGCCTTGTCCACGCGGTAAAATCTCTCAAAAATACGCGGCAGATTTTCTGCGGGGATGCCGATACCGTTATCCTGAACCTTAATGAATGCATCGGTATACAGGCTGCCTGTGTATATGTCGATTCGTCCGCCGTCGGGCGTATATTTGACGGCGTTGGAGATTATGTTTATGATAACCTGTTCCAGCTTATCCTTATCGCTCATTACCGAAAACGGAGCTTCGGGAGCATGAAATTTCATTGCCTGATGCTTTTCCTTTGCGGAGAAGAACATTCGTTCGGTAATGCCCGAAACAAAAGCTGTCATTTCAATCCGTTCAAAGGGCTTCAGTTCATACTGCCCTTCATCAAGACGGGAAAGAGTCAGAAGATCCTTGACAATACGCGTCATGCGGTCTGCCTCTTTAGCGATGGTGCCGAGGAATTTTGTGCGCATAGCCTCGTCGCAGTCCGGCATATCTATAAGCGTTTCGGCGTAGGATTTAACGGTTGTAAGGGGTGTGCGCAGCTCGTGAGATACGTTGGCTACAAATTCACGGCGGGAATTTTCCAGCTTATGCTGGTTTGTAATATCATGGAGTACCACCAGTATTCCCCCTACCTTATTTTCGGTACTAAAGGAAGCAAATGTGAAGCGTATTACCCTGCCGTTTACTGTGGCTTCGCGTTCTGTTTTGTTTTCATCATCGCCGGTATCGTTCATGTAGATTAAGCTGCCGATGGAAATATCGGCGTTAATCTCCTTAAAAAACGTATCAAAGCGCATATCGTCATAATACTGCCTGCCGATAAGCCGTTTTGCCTCGGGATTAATATGAGTAAGCTGACCGGACAGGTTAAAGGCAAGAATACCGTCGGTCATGTTGCGGAGAATTGTTTCCACCTTATCCTTTTCGGAGCTGACCTCGCCCATGGTTTCGTGCAGGGCGGAGGACATGTAGTTGAAGGTATCGGAAAGAATACCGATTTCATCATCTGATTTTACGGTGCTGACAACGTCAAACTCACCCGACGCAATGCGTTCCGCACTTTTGGTCAGGTCACGTATGGGCTTTGTGATAGTTCGGCTGAAAAAGAAGCCGAGAATCAAAGCAATCAGAATAGAGAAAATCAGCGCTTCGATAAGGATGAAAAAAATATTGCGTGTAACCGAATTAACCTCATTTTTTGTATCCTTGATGTAGACTATATATTGAGGCGTTCCGCCGATATTTATAGGTACGGCATAGTCCATATAGCTCTTCTCGGTATTGGAGGTACTGCCTGTACGCCCTGTCATTGCAATAATAATGTTATCGCTTTTTTCCATCCCCTGACTTCGCGTTTCATCGGAGGATTTAATAACCTCGCCGGTTTTACCGTCTAAAATGCTGTAAAACCGATAGGTATCAAGCCCCAGCTGACCTATGTAGGTGCCTATAATATCGGAAAGCCCGTCAGAACCGTTGTGCTCGGCGCTTTTTTCCAGCTCGGAAATAAGCCTCGGAGTGAAAACCTGTTCCATCATCAGCGAAAATTCATCGTTATACATGCGTACGATGTTTGTTGTCATGAACAGACCGATAACGGTTACTACGGAAATAATAACGAGGATAAAAATAGTGACTATTTTTACCTGAATACTCTTGAACATTGCCCTCATGCCTTGTTAAAGTAGTAGCCGACGCCGCGCTTCGTAATTATGTAGCGGGGCATGCCGGGGTCGTCCTCAATCTTTTCGCGGAGCCTGCGCACGGTAACGTCGACTGTGCGGACATCACCGTAGTACTCATATCCCCAGACGTTTTCCAAAAGGCTCTCGCGGGAAAATATCTTTTCAGGCTGTGTTGCCAGAAATTTTAAAAGCTCAAATTCTCGGAGGGTTATGTCAATAATTTTTCCGTATTTTGAAACCTCATAGCGCTCCACGTTAATAACCAAATCGCCGGAAGTGATGGTATTGCCCGTTTCCTGAGCCGTCTGTGCCCGGTCAATCGAGGTGCGGCGAAGATTTGCTTTAACGCGCGCCGAAAGCTCACGGATAGAGAAGGGTTTGGTCATATAATCGTCTGCACCCAGCTCAAGCCCCAGAACCTTATCGACTTCCTCCTCCCGTGCGGTCAGCATAATAATCGGCACGGAGGATTTTTCACGCACCTTTTTGCATACCTCAAAGCCGTCCATTCTGGGCAGCATTACGTCCAGAAGAATAAGGTCGGGATTTTCGGTGAGGGCGAGATTAAGCCCGGTCTCACCGTCCATGGCCTCTAAGACTTTGTACCCTTCTTTTGTGAAATTAAATTTTAGAATATCTACAATGGCCTGCTCATCTTCTACTATGAGAACACATTTTCCGTCCATTTTTATCGTCCTTTCAACAAATACTTACATATATTTTAACAGATTTTTTTTAATTCTTCAATAGATATTTGAAAAATAACAGAAAATTTTTTGTGCGGAGATGACCGGCGCACAGACAGGAAACTATCCGATATTCCGGAATGTGTGACAAGCGGAACATTTACGTTTCAAAGCCGGCAGACGATTTTTTGAAAAAAATATAGACTTTTCACCATGTTTTGTGATATAATAATAAAATAGATATTATTGCGCAGATTTACAGATTATATTTTGAGGTGTAGGAAATGGCGAAAAATAAGGCGCGGACTGCCCAAAGGACGAAGGGTAAAAATACAAATAAGAAAAAAACAAACACAGCGGGAAGAAAAAAAATCTCCTCTAAAAATCAATATTCATATATTGCAGCCGGAGTGTGGACGCTGGTTGCGGCGGTGCTTATCGGAATTTTTACATACGGCGGAAGCCAGGGAGTGGTTTCGAGATGGATTCATAACGCCATGCTGGGTCTTTTTTCGGTTACGGCGTATCTTGTTCCGGCGATAATTCTTGCCCTGGGAATATACGTTTTTAAGGTAAGACGTACAAATAAGCTGGCTTTAAAAATGTGTCTGTCGCTGGCGGAGGTTATTCTGATAAGCAGTCTGATAATGCTGTTTTATAAGGGTGACTATCCGAGTGTTTCCGGCTTATGGGGATACGGAATCGAAGGCATGGGCGGCGGTGTTCTTGGCGGAACCTTAGCGATAGTTTTATCCAAGCTGGTGGGACGTGCTGCGTCTATAGTTATTGTTTTGGTGCTGATAGCGGTAATTCTCAGCCTGATTTTAAAGATTTCCTTTGTCAGTCTTATTGACAGCTTTGCCAACGGCTTTCATTCGGCGAAGGAGGAATTTGGAGAAATTGAAGATGTGGATTTATCCGAAAAAGGCAGAAATATTTCCGAGAGAATTGAGCGCGCAAAGAAAAAACGCGATGAAATAGCGGAAATTAAAGCGGAAAATATAGGTAAAAAGGCGGATATAGACGTTTTTTCAACCGGAAATACCCGGGAAGAAGCCGCGGAAAAGGCGGATAAGCCGGAGGATGCTGTGGATATAGACTTTTTGGAGGGAGTCGCCGCACAGCTTCCCCAGACCGAGGGCGTAAAGGAGCTTTTGGAGGAACAGAAAAAGAAGAGTGCCGAAAATGAAAAACCAAAGAAGGCGCCCTCAGCAACCGAAGAGGAAAAGGAAGAGGTAAAGGCGGAAATTCAGGAAAAAATCGAAAAGCCGGTTGCCGACTACAAATTCCCTCCCATTGACCTTCTGAAAAAGGTGGCGGAGGTATCCTCGGACAAGCGCCGGGAAATGTATGAAACGGCAAACAAGCTGATGAAGGTCCTGAAGGATTTCGGCGTTGAGGCGAAGCTTTTGCAGGTAACCCAGGGGCCTACCGTAACGAGGTATGAAATCCAGCCGTCGACGGGAGTCAAGCTGGCAAAAATAACCGGTCTTTCCGAGGACATTGCCCTTAACCTGGCTGTGCCAACCGTTTTGGTTGCCGCTGTACCCGGAAAGGCGGCGGTGGGTATCGAGATACCTAATAATACCGTGGGAACGGTGTCCGCACGGGAGCTTATGGAAAGTGACGGATTTAAAAATGCAAAATCAAAGCTTGCCGTTGCTCTCGGTAAGGATATAGGCGGCAAGGTTGTTATCGGCGATATTGCCAAATTCCCGCATGTGCTTATTGCCGGCGCTACCGGTTCGGGTAAATCGGTATGTATAAACACGATTATCACAAGTATTTTATATAAAGCGAATCCCGAGGAGGTCAAGCTTATTATGATTGACCCGAAGGTGGTGGAGCTGGGAGTGTATAACGGAATACCGCACCTTTTGATTCCGGTCGTGACCGACCCGAAAAAGGCGGCGGGAGCGCTAAACTGGGCAGTGGGCGAGATGATGCGCAGGTATGCCCTGTTTGCCGAAACGGGAACCCGTAATCTGAAGGGATATAACGAGCATATTGCCGCAGAGGGCGGAGAAAAGCTTCCGCAGATTGTTATTATAATTGATGAGCTTGCCGATTTGATGATGGTTGCGGCGAAGGAAGTCGAGGACTACATTTGCCGTCTGGCGCAGCTGGCAAGAGCTGCCGGTATTCATCTTATTATTGCCACCCAAAGACCGTCGGTTGACGTTATTACAGGACTTATTAAAGCGAACGTACCCAGCAGAATTGCCTTTGCCGTATCCAGCGGCGTGGATTCCCGTACAATTCTCGATAAGGTTGGGGCGGAAAAGCTGCTGGGAAAGGGAGATATGCTCTATCATCCCACGGGGCTGCCAAACGCAATACGAGTTCAGGGTGCATTTGTGTCCGATGAAGAAATTGAAAATATTATTGAATTTATAAAATCCAATTCTGAAGAAACCAACTATGCTCACGATTTGGAGGAGCATATAGAGCGTATTTCCTCCGGCGAAAACGGCGTGACCGACGAGGATGAAGGGGAGGATGCAGACGAGCTTCTTCCGCAGGCAATCGAGATTGCCGCAGAATTGGGACAGATTTCCACAGCAATGATTCAGCGAAAGATGAAGGTAGGATATTCAAGAGCAGGACGTATAATTGACCAAATGGAAACGAGAGGACTAATTTCGGGACCAAACGGTTCCAAACCGCGTGATGTTTATCTGAACAGGATACGGGGACTTGCGGACGAATCTGACGGAGATATGCAGGATTATGACGACGAATGATTTTCTGCCGGTAACGCGCAGTGATATGGAAAAACGTGGCTGGGAAGAACTTGATTTTTTGTATATTGTTGGGGACGCTTATGTGGATCACCCAAGCTTCGGTCATGCCATTATCTCACGTGTGCTGGAGAGCCACGGCTATAAGGTGGGAATTATTGCCCTTCCGGACTGGCACAGCACAAAGGATTTTATGCGTCTGGGACGACCGAGGCTGGGTGTTCTGGTATCGGCGGGAAATATTGACTCCATGGTCAATCATTACACCGCCGGAAAAAAGCGGCGAAGCGGAGATGTGTATGTTCCGGGCGGAAAAGCCGGTATGCGTCCCGACCGGGCAACAATAGTTTACTGCAACCGTATACGGGAGGTATTTGGCGATATTCCCCTGCTGATAGGCGGCGTTGAGGCGAGTCTGCGCAGATTTGCTCATTACGATTACTGGGACGATAAGGTGCGGCGGTCGATTTTAGTCGACAGCGGCGCAGATTTGCTCATGTACGGTATGGGTGAAAGACAGATTATTGAGGTCGCCGACTGTCTTGACAGCGGCATGGACATTCACGACATTACCTATATAAAAGGCACATGTTATCTGTCCGACACGCCCGATGTGTTTGACGGTGCGGAAATACCGTCCTTTGAGGAATGTGCGGAGGATAAAGCGGCATATGCAAATTCCTGCCGTATACAGTATTACGAACAGAATCCGTATATGGGAAAAACACTTGTGCAGAAACACGGAAATAAATATCTTGTGCAGAATCCGCCGGCGGAGCCTCTTACCAGACAGGAACTGGACGATGTTTACGAGCTGCCGTATATGAAAGCCTATCACCCTATGTATGAAAAAGACGGCGGTATTGCGGCTCTGGATGAGGTGAAATTTTCAATAACCAGCTCCCGGGGCTGTTTCGGAAACTGTAATTTCTGTGCCCTGGCATTTCATCAGGGAAGAATTGTTACATCGCGCAGTCACGAATCAATTCTACGTGAGGCGGAGGCAATGACGAAAATGCCCGGATTCAAGGGATATATTCATGACGTGGGCGGACCTACGGCAAATTTTCGTTTTCCGGCATGTAAAAAACAGAACGCTTACGGCGCCTGCAAGGATAAGCAATGCCTGTTCCCAAAACCATGCAAAAATTTGGAAATAAGCCATAAGGAGTATTCCGACCTGCTGAAAAAGCTTCGCGGCATAAAAGGAGTGAAGAAGGTTTTTATCCGTTCGGGAATACGGTTTGATTATTTGATAAATGATAAGGACGATTCCTTTTTCTATGAGCTGTGCAGGCATCATATCAGCGGACAGCTGAAGGTGGCGCCGGAGCATATATCGGACAATGTTTTAAGGTATATGGGCAAGCCGGAAAACAGGGTATATAACCGGTTTGCGGAAAAGTATTATAAAATAAACGAAAAGCTTGGGAAAAGGCAATATCTTGTGCCATATCTGATGTCGTCGCATCCGGGAAGTACGATAAAGGATGCGGTAGAGCTGGCGCTGTATCTAAAGAAAAACGGGATAAATCCGCAACAGGTGCAGGATTTTTATCCAACGCCGGGTACCATTTCCACGTGCATGTTTTATACGGAGCTGGATCCCTTTACCATGGAGAAGGTTTATGTTCCGAAAACACCCCACGATAAGGCAATGCAGAGAGCACTTTTGCAGTATAAAAATCCCGCAAATCACAAATTGGTGGTAGAAGCGCTGAGAGAGGCGGGAAGGACAGATTTGATAGGCTACGGACCTGAGTGTCTGATAAGACCGAATAAGAAAAATAAGGAGAATGACGATGGCAAGAATTTTAAGCGGAAAAGAAGTTTCGGCAAGAATAAAAAACGAGCTGAAAGAGGAAAATGAAAAACTTAAGGATAATGGGATAAATGCCGGACTTGCGGTAATTCTTGTGGGCGACGACCCCGCAAGCAGGGTATATGTTAACAATAAAAAGAAGGCGTGCGAAGAAATAGGAATTTATTCCGAGGAATATGCACTGCCGGAAACCACATCGGAGGAGGAGCTGCTGAACTTAATTGATAAACTTAACAATAAGCCTGAAATCTCGGGCATTTTGGTACAGCTGCCGCTTCCGGCGGGGCTTGACGAGGAGAAGGTTATAAACCGGATTAATCCAAAGAAGGATGTAGACGCTTTTCATCCTGTAAATGTGGGTAAAATCATGGTCGGAAATTATGATTTTGTGCCGTGTACTCCTGCCGGTATTATGGAGCTTATCAAGGAAAGCGGAATTGACATATGCGGCAGGGAATGTGTTGTGGTGGGAAGAAGCAATATCGTGGGAAAACCCATGGCAATGATGCTTTTGCATGCGAACGGCACCGTTACAGTATGCCATTCCCGTACGAAAAATCTTGCCGAAAAAACAAGGCAGGCAGATATTCTTGTGGCAGCGGTGGGAATACCGAATTTCATTACCGGCGATATGGTGAAGGAAGGCGCCGTAGTAATTGACGTAGGCATAAACCGGACAGAGAACGGCAAGCTTACGGGAGATGTGGAGTTTGAAACGGCAGAGCCGAAGGCGGCGGCGATAACGCCTGTGCCCGGCGGCGTAGGACCTATGACAATTGCAATGCTGATGAAAAATACGCTTAAGGCAGCGGTTATAAACAGGGAGGAGAAATAAATGAATAAGGAAGAACTTAAAAACAAGGTAAAGTACATAGATATTGAGTATCTGTACGGCTGTTCGGGCGATGAAAGAGGAAAATATGAGGAG
>JAQXUJ010000082.1 GCA_029219925.1 Clostridiales bacterium
AATCCTTACACTTTTTCCGGCAAAATCCGCCTCATAAATCTGCATAAGCTGCGCATATTTAACCACCGCTACCGAATATGGCGGCAATACTGCTTTACCATTTTGCATGGTCAGATCATACTTGGTTATGTCATTCATTACATCGTACGTTTCGGCGTCCCTGTATTCGCGTCATAACACTCGTTTGTTGTGTACGGCATAGTATAACTGTTAAAATTTTGATTAAATTGCGACACCTGCTCTTTCGCAAAAGCAGTCGACGGCAGCATAATCGTATTAGCCGACAAAACAACTGTGAGCATAACTATTGTTGTTTTTTTCAAATATATCACCCCCTAAAAATACTAAGTCATCCTTTTACTGCACCTGCAGCAATGCCCGAAACAAAATATTTATTTCCTACTGCATACGCTAAAAGCACAGGAATAAGAGCAACTGTTGTTCCCGCAAGCATTAAATTCCACGATGCCGCCGCATGACCGGAATTTTTCAGTGCAACCACACCTACTATAAGCGTTCTCTGTTCCGGTCTTGTTAACGTAAATATCGTCGGAAGCAAATACTCGTTCCATGAACCCTGAAAAGCAAGTATTCCCACGGTTGCCATAATAGGCTTTGTCAGCGGAAGTACAATTCTTGCAAAAGTTCCGAAGAAACTGCATCCATCAATTTTCGCCGCCTCATCTAATGCTTTCGGCAAGGTATTCACATAGCTCCTAACAAGATATACATTGATAATTGATACTCCAAACATCTTCATTACTATAAGACCCCACAATGAATGTGCCAGTCCGAATATGTCAAGTATGTCAAAAAGAGGATAGATGGTAATGCTTCCGATGCTTACAAACATCAATGATGAAAATACCGCAAAAACTATCTTCTTTCCCGGAAAATCCCCGCGTGAAAACACATATCCTCCCATTGAAGATGTTATCATCGTTATTACTACGCATATCACGGAATAGTATAAGCTGTTCCACAGCATATTTCCTATCTGGAAATTTCCGCTGTTCCATGCCTGTTTGTAATTATCCAGAGTAGGTTCCACCGGGAACAGGTGTTCCGGGTGAACCATAATCTCCGAATTTGATTTGAACGATGCAGAAATAACATATATTATCGGAAACAGTGCTATTGCCGCTACAGCTGTCAGTATAAAATATGTAAGAAATCTTGCCGCTTTCTTTTCAATTTTCACTATTATCCCACTTCCTTAATATATATTCTGCAATTTGCTGCTTATTTTTGAATAAGCTATTGCCACTGCACACATAATTACAGATGTAATTATTGCCATCGCACAGCCGTATCCTATGTTTACATTATCTCCTGCAAAACCGGGGACGAATTTGCTTACCTGATATGCCATTACACTGAATGTCGTACCGGACGGAGCACCACCGGTTGTTACAAGTATTTCTTCATTTACATGCAGTGTTCCGTTAATTGACAAAAGCAATATTGTCTGCATAACAGGTGCTATCATGGGCAGCGTTATACGGAAAAATGTTACGAAACTTGATGCTCCGTCTATCTTTGCCGCCTCGTATACATCCTTTGGTACATTTGACAGCGCTGCGATGAAGTACAGTACATTTATTCCGAAAGTACTCCAAACCGATGCCGTAACCAAAACTGTCATCGCTCTCCCGGTAGATGAAAACCACGATATTTCCTCTGTTATCAATTTCAGCTTTACGAGCCAAGCATTTATTAATCCGAAGTAATCAAACATATTGGAAAAGATAAGACCGACTATCGCAACACTGATAATATTGGGAAGATAATATATTGCACGAAAGATGCCTTTGCCTTTTATTTTCTTTTCTAACAACACCGCCAAAAACAGCGCCAACGGAAGTTCTATGGGTAGCTTAAAGAATGCAAATTTCAAAGTAGTAAGCCAAGTTCCCCAATACACCTTGTCCTCACTCAGTAAACGAGCAAAATTCTCCAATCCGACAAATCTTGTTTCGGAAGGCGCTCCCGTATAATGGAAGAACGCCTTCTGGGCTGCCCATAGCATCGGTATAAGTGTAAAAACCAATACACCTACAATTTGCGTTGAAAGCATGAGATAGCACGAAATTATTTCTGAGCGTCTTCTGCTTTTTATCGCAGTGTTTCCTCTTTCTTTTACTGTTTTCATTCTCCGACCTCTTTAACGTTTAATATCATAGTTAGGATCTACGCGTATGCTGCCATCGTAGTCGGGATTAATTTCCATATACTTTTCAACTGCTTCATTTCCGTCCTTTGTAGCCTTTTCAAGTGCCTCATCTACAGTCATTTCGCCATTCCATACACTGTTCATGAACATATCGGCAAGAGTTGTTCTTCCATCCATATTTCTTGATTTTCCGATAACCATACTCGTTGAAATCTTCAGCAAATCCGCAAATTCAGCCCAGCCCTTAAGTTCGCATTCCGCAGGGTCTAAATCTGAAATAATATTGTAATCCCATGGCATATTCAAGCCGCTTTTATAAAGCTCGCGTGCAACTTCATCACTGCATATCCATTTATAAACTGTCATGATTTTTTCGGGATCCTTACTTGCAACAGATTCGGAATTTATACATGGTGCCCATCCCGGACGATACGGTTGCAAATACCTTTCTTCCGTACTGTATGTAGGAATCGGTGCTACACCCCAGTCGCATTTTGCCGGGAATTGCGTGTTAAGAACTCCTACGTCCCATGAGTATCCTATCTTCATACCGATATTTCCTTCGGCAAATCTTGCTCTTGCAGGGTCATTGTCAAGTCCTTCCGCACCCGGATAAAGCGAACCGTCCTCCTTTATCTGCAATATAGCTTCAAATAGCTTTTTGTATCCGCTGTAATCATATTTTCCCGTTCTTGTATCATATCCTTGATGTCCTACAGACGGCATAACAACCGCCGCCACGTCACAGTCAAACCAACTGCTCCACTTCATAGGCATGATTATACCAAACTTTTTTTCTGCGGTATTCGTAAGAATTTTTGCATCTTCTACCATTTCATCAATAGTTTGAGGCGGCTTTGCTTCTCCGTTCTCGTCGACAATATTTGCCTCTTTAAACATATCCTTGTTGTAGATAAGACCGATAGTAGTTGTTGTCAAAGGTACCGTATAAGCTACACCCTCATTCAGGTGCCAGCCTTCAACAAGATTCCCTTCATATCTTTTAAGAAATTCTTTTCCGCCCGGCATTTGTTCAATCGGCTCTATATATTTGTTGTCAGCGCTTTTTTTAATGCTGCCCAACGGGAATATATCAGGTGCTGCTCCTGTTGAAAGAGCAAGGTCTATTTGCTGAGCTATATCATTCTCTTTAATTTCGTAGACAATTTTTATTCCTTCCTGTTTACCGGTTGTGTCATTAAACTCTCTTACAAGCTTATCCATTTCATTTTTACTGTGCGAGTCAGCGCTCCACACCGTTACCTCGGTAAAATCTTTGCCTTTCTTGCCCGTGCTTATCCCGCAACTGCTCACGAGAATCGAGAGTGCCAAAACGCTCGCAATCGCACACACTATTTTTCTCATATTATTTCCTCCTTTTTATAACATTGGCTTTATGCAACAGTTTCTCGGCTGCATAAAATCTCCGTCCTTTTATAGTTTGATTATATCAGATATAAGACATTCTGTTAAGGGTGAAATTGTTTCACCCATTAAGCAAAACGCTCACAAATTATAATCTTCAAATATTTGTATACTCCGTAAAAAAGCGACCATTTCGTTTACATTGGTAAATCCGAGCTTTCTGAGAATATGCCGTACATGTGTTTTCACCGTCTCCTGTGAAATGAATTCGGATTGGGCTATTTGTCCACGTTTTTTTCCGTTGTACAAATATTTCAAAACAACCCTTTCCATTTCAGTAAGCTTGGAGAAATTATTAATAAAGAACATAATGCTCATTTCTTTTCTTTTGGACTTGCATATCTGTTCTTTTATTTTCCGAACCAATCGCGGGCTCATAAAACTGTCATTCTTATAAACGTTCCGTATTGTATCGCATATTATGTTGTTATCTACCTCTTTGAACAAATATTCCACAGCTCCGGCAAGATATGCATCAACCATAAATTCATCACTTTGATGAATTGTAAGCATGATAACCTTGGAATTTGTAGTATCGGTAATTTTCTCCGTTGCCTCAATACCATCCGTACTGCTATCCATCTGAATATCCATAATTACAATATCCGGCTTTGTTTGCTGAGTTATTTTTACAGCTTCATCTCCGGTTGATGCCATGCCCGTTACCGTCATGTCATCCTGAGAATTAATAACTTCTGCAAAATGTTCTCTTATTGTTTTTATATCATCACAAACTACGCACTTTATCATTTTAATCCTCCGATGGCAATATAACTTGAAATTCAGTATAGTTTCCCGGTTCACTTTCAACATTGACAAACCCCGCATGAAGGTCGCTTACGTTTTTAACATAAGCCAGCCCCATACCCCAGTTATCAAGTGTTTTTTTCGTTGTATAGAAAGGGCGGAAAATCTTCTTGATTTTTTTCCTATCCATTCCCTCTCCGTTATCACGTATGCATATACCCACCCAGGGCGGCTCAGAAACTATTTTTATTTCAATTTTTCCGGCGTCACCTTTGTAAGCAACAGCTTCTACAGCATTTGATAAAAGATTGTAAATCATCTCTTCAATATAAAGGCTGTCACCATATACAGACATATTGTGTGCAGTGGGATTATAATTAATTTCAGGATTTTTTGCGGTATTCAGACGATTGATTGCCTCACGAACACATCCATCCACGTCTACCGTTTTAAACTGGATTCGCGTCCTGTTACAAATAACCATAAACTGATTTAGCTGAGTCCTCAGTTTGCATATGTAATTATCGATTTCAGCAAGGGCATTGAGCGACTCCTCCGTCCCGTAATAATCCACAGCCTTCTCTTTTAAAATCTGCATAGCAAAAACGATATTTTTAAAGCTGTGGAACACATCCTGTATATCCGATAATGCAACACACTTCTTATTCCAATAATATTTGCGCTGTATAAATTCTTCTCCAAAAATATGGAATTTCAGCAACACATACATAATCGCCACAACTACCGCGATAAAAACAATAACAGTTATATATAGTACGTATGAGTTTCGGGTATAAAAATTCTCAAGAGCGTATAAATTGAAGTTGCCCACAAATCTACTTATCACAATCATATACAACAACATCAATTCAAAAATAATCTCCGCCGCGCTCACTACTATTATTTGCTGCCGTTTGTAAATCAGATTTGTTGAATGTATATCCCTTATGTTTTGTATAATAGGACTCAGGTAACAAATTGAAATCATTGTTATACATGCAGCCTTCACGCATTTTTCTATATTGCGAACAAAAATCAGCTGCGTTTCGTCCGAAGCAATGCGCTCTGCAATATACAATGTTTCCGCAAGATGATTTGAATTTAAAATCAAAAATGCCGCCGCTGTCACCGCAAAGGGCAAAACTACCCTTATTATTCCGCGCATATCATTATTATAAATATATTTTTTTAACAAATGTATACATGCCGCCAAAATCGAAAAAACAACCGCTGTATTAACTATCACGCGCAAGTCAAAAAAGCTGATTTTATAAAAAAACACATTATATATAGTGAATTCAAATTCAAAAATCCATCTATAGGCTGATGTCTTTATCAATTTCAGCATAAGTGCCAGCAGCAGACAAAACAACGAAATGTAATACGAGCAAAAAACAAACGTATATATACTTCGTCTCTTCCACGTAAAAACTCCCATTATAAACACAGATAGTATTATCATGCAAAGTATCATATTTTATCACTCCCACATCTATTATAACTATGCTCAGCGGAAATTTAAATAAGAATATATAAATATTTACTTGTCAATATTTTCCACCCTACGTATAACAAGTTATATTTTATTCGATAAAATATAACTTGTCAAAACCGCAGATTTAAGTGCAGAATTATGAAAATGTAACCAAGCTTTTTTATGATTTACCTGTCAACAACCCAATACATCTTTACACTCCAAGGATTTTTACTGTTGCGGTTCCACACATCGCACGGCATGCAGGGTCGGCCTCTATTACAATCTTGTTTACGCTTTCGACTTGCTCACCTGCCGTAATCGTTGCCTCCCATATATCATATTCTTCTTTGACAACATCAAAATCAGCATTATAATAGCGCGTAAAAAAATCTTTTGAATACTTAGCGCTCCACCCTTCCGGAAGATATATATGCATATGCATATGCCGCGGATCCATGAGCTTGTTGCGGAACTTAACTCTAATTTTTATATTTCCGTTCGGAACAATTACGGGCTCATGTTCAAACTCTAGTATTGCATCTGCATAAGCCGTATCAAACAGCAGTATGGAATACGGTTTACGTGACAAAAATCCTTTGCTGCCTTCCAAACTGCGCTCAAACAGCTTGTAGGAAACACCTTCCTTAACCACTTCAAGCTTTTCATGTCTCAGCTCGTCATCACCATCGGTAAACCTCATATTTACTCCGTTAGCTTTAAACACTACCGGCATAAGATACATAATTCTGTCGGTAAGAGCATCACATGTCGGCGGAAGATCATAGCAATCAGCTGATATTGCAACAGTTCTGATAGATGTCCCGATATATTCTTTCCAGTCATCGGGTATACCGGCACTTCCGTACAATATCCCCAAAAATGCTCCGACGGTTGCACCCGTGCAGTCTGTATCATCACCGCAGCTTATCGCCGTCAGCATGGATTTTTTAAAGTCAAACTCACCATACAGCAACCCAAGTATAACAAACGCTACATTTGAAGGTGCCTGAAAACGTCCCATATCCTCATTCTGTCTGATGAGCATATCTCTTACCGCCCTGGTGTCGGTTCCCTTTTCATATTCTGCGATTACAAGTTTCACGCTTTGTGCTACACGGCAATCCTTTGGTATGTTTTCAAGGGCTTTATTTATTATTTTTCTTCCGTCCGTTTCAAAAAAAGCCAAACATTCCATAGTTGATGTAAATATCTCAGCATATGTTCCTTCATCCATTCCATGGTCTATGCATGCATCCATACATGCATATTTTGTGGTTATTCCCGTAAAACCCGGTGTAAGACAAGCCCATATTTCCGAACGAATCCAAGCACCGTTTGAACGTTTCCACTGTTCATTTCTATACTCACCTGAAATCGGCGGCAACAGTCCGGACTGAAGATTGCACTTTGCTGTGCCGTACTCATTCCAGTATGGCGCAATAAAGCTTATCCAGTATTCTCCCAGCACCTGCTCATTCAAGTTGTACGGACCATATTCTTCCAAGGCACGCAGCCATATAAGTTGTAAGTCCAAATCGTCATTTGGTAAAGGTTCTCCTTTAGGCGTGATGAAACCATGTACATCAACAAAGTCTTTGGTACCCTCGTACGGGCCTCCCATTGTACCTCCGATGTTTTTTCCAACCCAACAAGAATAGATTTTATCTCTTATCCGCTCATAATTAAGTTTAATCATGCGATATTCACTCCTTCAGTATGATTTCTATTACAATCTTATAACTTTTCCCGTTCTGATGCTTTCATATACTGCATTCATCGCCTCTATACTTTTTCTGTGCCATTTAAGATTTATAAGCGGAGTCTTGTGATTTCTGATATTATCTACAAATTCGTCAATAAGTCCAATCCATTCATCAAAATATGTATATTGAACAGTATATCTGTCATTCGGGCAGCCGTTATGATAAACATTAGGTCCGAAACAGTCCGCCATTATTGTTCCGTTTTCACCATTTATGGTAATATTCACCTCCATGCGTTTTGGAAATACCTCCCAACCGGGGCCGGGGACTTTAAGTCTTTCTTCCATCTTGGACCACGACGGATCTAATGAAAATACAGTTCCGTCTTTCATTCTGCCGATAACGGAAAGCATATCTTCCTCCTCTATATCAGGACGGATATTCGGGGCAACTTCAGCATAAATTGATTCAAATTCACTGCCCGTCACGTGTCTTATCATATCAAATATGTGCGGATGGTCGCAAAGCGCTCCGCCGCGGAATCTTCCATCATTTTCCCTAATCGGAACGCGCTTTCCGTAGCTTTTTTCCGGCACGCCTTGCCACGGAAATGCCCACACAGGTGAAAGAGTGATATTTGTTGCATTAAATGATTTTATTTGTCCTATATCGCCTGTTTTTACTATTTCCTTCAATCGTGCAATAACAGGATTATAATGCATCTCCAGTTCAACCTGGCAAACAAGATTATTCTCATCAACAATCTTTATCATTTCATTATATTCATTCATATCAAATGTTGGGATTTTCATGGAAAGAATGTGTATTCCACGTTCAGCACAAAGCTTCATCTGTCTAAGATGCTCACTGTTTTCGCTCGCGAGTACAACCGCTTCTATTTCGGGGTGTGCATTTAACATCTCAAGCTCACTGTCATAGCACGGTATTCCCTTAACACTTTTCAAAAATATTTCTTTTACCTCGTCATTCGCAGTAGAAACCGCAACCCAATCCAGCTTAGGATTTTCCATAAGTGTCTGGTAATATTTTCTTGTATGCCCATGCGTCATACTCATCATTGCAATTTTTAAAGGTTTCATTTTACATTTCCTCTCTTTCACCGGTTTTGGCAGACTCTCTTGCAAGTTGTGTAAGCATGCAAAGCTCTCTATCGGCAGCCCTTATCTCATCATAATTCTTTTTTTGTGCAATTTCAAATGCCGCTCTGACAATTGCTGCTTCTCCTGTAGAAAGCCCGTAAAGCTCAAAATCAACATCTGTGTATTTTCGATTTTCAGAACCGAAAACATAAATTGAATCCTGCTTGAGCTGTGCGTCCACAACAATATCACACGCAATTCCCCGCTGCGAAATAATTTCATGCTTATCCTTTGCAGGCTCATCGCCATTGAGTGTTGCGGAAATTTCTATAGTACATACAATACCACCCTCCGCATTGGCAATAGCATTTAGCACATTTCCGTGTTCCATAACCATTATTGACTTTA
>JAQXUJ010000083.1 GCA_029219925.1 Clostridiales bacterium
AAACCCCCGAAAATGACAAAAGGTTTGAGATTGAGCAGGTTTTGAGAAAATGTGCATTGCTCGATTGGGGTAAATTTCACCCTCTGCATGAGGACAGATACGGATATTTCGGCAATTGGCACGAAATAGCAATCGGCATGGTAAAACGCTGTATAGAGAATCATTTGGAATGGTGGGAAAATCGCGAATGGCTTGAAAGTGCAACTCTGAATTATATTACAAATCGTCCGATAAGAGAAGAATTACGAAAAAAACTGATAGATATTACAGAAAATATGAAATAAAAAGGAGTACAATTTAATGAAATATATATTGCCTGAGTATGAAGAATATAAAACAATAGTAAACAAAATGAGTGTTGAGGAACTTTTGCGTACTGTTATATGCCCAAATATCGGAAATGATAAGACGGTATTACATAATAATACAGGATCAGTTTTTTTTCACGGTGAAAAATCCGATGTGCTGAAAAAACGGATTGAGTACGTAAATAAAAACCGTGAATTACCAGCAATTATCGCTACTGATGTAGAAGGCGGTGCCGCCGGAATTATACAGGACGCCACACATTTTCCGTCAATGATGGCATGTGCAAAAGCGGACTCAGAAGAATTGGCATATGAGATGGGAAAAATCTCGGCAATAGAATCACGCAGAGTTGGCTTTGAATGGGGATTTGGACCGGACATTGATATTTTGGGTAATTACGAATCGCCCGTGACATCAAACAGGTGCTGCGGACCAGACTATAAACAAGATATTAAAATTGCAGGAGCTGTTATGAGAGGAATGCAGGATTACGGTCTTGCTGCGGCAGTAAAACACTTCCCGGGCGACGGATATTGCAGATATGACCAACATCTGACGGTCGCAGAAAATCCCTTGCCATTTGATGAATGGATGAATACCTACGGCGAAGTATATAGATATATGATTGATAACGGTGTAAAATCAATAATGCCGGGGCATATATCATTACCGAGCTACGATGACATTGACGAGGAAACGGGCTTGTATCCTCCCGGAACTATGTCAAAGAAACTTCTTACGGAACTTCTAAAAAATACATTGGGGTTTGAGGGAATAATTGTATCTGACGGAACTACAATGGGTGGTTTTTGCGGTTATTTAAACTATTACAAAGCATGTGGAAGGTTCTTGGAAGCCGGTGGGGATTGCCTGATATTTGTGCAGCCCGATGATATGTTCTATTCGGAAATGAAGAAACTTATAGATAACGGTTACTTAAAAATAGAAACTTTAAAGAATAGGGCATACAGAATGTTGTGCTTCGCAAAAGATTTAAAATCATTTAAAGACGAGTCAGAAGTAACGTCGGAATATGCAAAAAAAATATCTGATGAGATTGTCAAAAGAAGTATTGATGTAGTACGCGACAGAAAGAACATAATACCGTTTAACATAGAGAAGCATAGTAGGATATTACATTTGATTATAGGCAATTATTCCAGCGTATATGATGATAAAATGACAGATGAAATAAAGAAGTATTCAGATTATGTCGATGTGCTTTCAGATCCTGGTCCGGATGGTGCATTGGCCGCGGTAAAAAACGGTAAGTATGATTTAGTTATCTGCACAATTAATGCCGGAGCGGCGTATGGAACAAATGTCGTGCGGCTGCACGGACCGGTGGCAAGAAATATGATGAGCGGTTGGATGCGTTATGATACACCTGTTATATTTGTTGTTAAAGGACATGGATATTTCCATAAAGAGTATTATGCGATTGCAGATACCGTGATTAACACATACGGTACAACCGATGTAACAATTGGATTTTTGATGAAAAAGATTACAGGTAATTTGGATTAATATGACAACAAAATCGTAAGGTGCTGTTTAATTGACGGTGCCTTACTGCAATTTTAATCTAAAAATTTTACAGTTAAATCAAAAAATATATCATTGTTTTTGTACAATTATTTAATATATAATATTATAAAGAAATAATAAAGAGAGGGAAATAATGTGAAAAAAGAGAAAAAAACTAAAAGAGAAAGTAATTATAGGCTATATGTACTGTGTGCCGTGCCTGTCATTTTAGTGTTTATTTTTAATTATCTTCCAATGATTGGAGCTGTAATTGCTTTTAAAGATTACAAGTACAATGATGGTATATTCGGAAGTAAATGGGTTGGATTAAGAAACTTTGAAATGTTTTTTAAATCCAAGGATTTTGCAAATGTGGCATGGAATACAATATATTTAAATTTTATATTTATAATCATAGGCACAATTTGTGCTGTTACTCTGGCAATTCTCTTATTCAATGTAATTGGCAGAAAAAATGTAAAAACATATCAAACCATTTTTATAACACCCTATTTCATTTCTTGGGTTGTTGTCGGATACATTGCATATGCTTTTTTAAATCCTGCATATGGAATCCTCAATCAATTGTTAAATGCTTTAGGGATGGAAAATATCGATGTATATAGTAAGCCCGGCTTATGGCCGATAATTTTGACGATTGCAAATGTATGGAAAAATGTAGGGATGGATTCCGTAATTTATTATGCGGCATTAATGGGAATTGATACGAGTTTATTTGAAGCTGCAGATGTAGATGGTGTCAACAGATTCCAAAAAGTGTGGTATATTACGATTCCGAGTCTTATTTCGCTTATTACAATTCTAACAATTCTCAAGATCGGGAATATATTCAGAGCAGATTTTGGATTGTTTTATCAACTTACAAGAGATGTAGGACAACTTTATTCTACAACCGATGTAATGGACACTTATATATACAGAACACTTAAGTTGTGGAATGATGTATCACTGTCTTCGGCAGCAGGATTGTTACAATCAGTGGTAGGACTTATTCTTGTTGTAATTACTAACACTGTCGCAAAAAGAATAGATAAAGACTGTGCATTATTTTAGAATTGTGAGGGAATATCAATGAAAAAGAATAAATCCGTAGAACAAATATGTCTGAATATATTTTTTATAATTCTGAGTTTAATTATAATTTGCCCGCTGCTGACATTAGTGGGAGTATCTCTTTCAAACGAAAAAGATGTTGTTGAATTTGGATACCGAATTATACCGAAAAAAATAGATTTATCTGCATATCAGTATGTATTTAAAAACCCGGAAGCAATTATAAACGCATATAAGATTACAATTTTTACATCAATTGTAGTAATGGTGTTGTCGGTTTTTTTGATGTGTATGGTTGCATATCCGCTTACAAAAAAGAATTTTAAGCATCGTTCGGCATTGTCATTTTATTTGTATTTTACAATGCTGTTTTCGGGAGGTCTGGTTCCCAGTTACATACTTATAACAAAATATCTGCATTTGGGAAACACGATTTGGGTACACATTCTTCCGGGTTTGATAAGCCCTTGGTACATATTTATGATCAGAACATTTTTTCAGGGAATACCCGAAGAAATATCAGAGTCGGTTTATATCGACGGCGGAACAGATTACACAGTTTTTTTTAAGATGATAATACCGCTATCCAAGCCTGTTATTGCAGCTGTGTCGCTGTTTATGTTTCTTGGAAAGTGGAATGATTGGTTTACATCAATGATGTACATAACTGATGATAAACTGATTGGTCTGCAATATTTATTGCAAAGGATAATGAGTAATATACAATTGTTGCAAAGCAGCAGTGGTACGGCAGCGTCAAGTCAATTGAGGGATGTCAGCGATATTCCTGCAGAAACTGTACGTATGGCTATGGCTGTTGTTGTAGCAGGTCCCGCACTTGTTGTATTCCCATTTTTCCAAAAGTATTTTGTAAAGGGAATGACTGTCGGAGCTGTAAAAGGATAATAAGGTTGTTGGGAGGAAAAATAAAATGAAAATATTTATTGACACGGCAAATGTAGATGAAATAAGGGCGGCAAATGACCTGGGCGTGATTTGCGGCGTTACTACAAATCCGTCGCTTATTGCAAAGGAGGGCAAGGTTTTCAAGGACGTTGTGACCGAGATTACATCGATCGTCGACGGACCGATTTCTGCGGAGGTTATCAGTCTTGAGGCGGACAAGATGGTCACGGAGGCTTTGGAGCTTGCAAAAATACATAAAAATATCGTAATCAAAATCCCGATGACGGCAGAGGGATTGAAAGCCGTAGAGCAGCTTTCAGCAAAGGGAATAAAGACGAATGTTACCTTGATTTTCAGCCCGGCACAGGCACTTTTGGCAGCTCGTGCAGGCGCGAGCTATGTCAGCCCGTTCGTCGGCAGGCTTAATGATATTTCCTCAAACGGTAATGGACTGATTGAGTCAATTGCGGCAATTTTTGATATACACGGCATCAAAACCGAGATAATCGCGGCAAGCATCAGAAGCCCCGAGGATGTAGTTGACGCGGCTCTCGCCGGTGCGGACATTGCGACAATCCCATACAAGATTATAGTTCAGATGACAAAGCACCCCCTCACTGACGCCGGCATTGAAAGATTCCTCAAGGACTGGGAAAGTGTACCTAAAAATAACTGAAGAGTGGGAATACTCTTTAACTAAGTAGTGAAGCGAACAATCCCACTCCCCGAGTTTACCCTAATTTAACAGCAAAAGCTCCTCTGTTCAAGTGATATGATTCACTCAAAGCAGAGGAGTTTTCTCTATTTACAGTCCCAGTTTTTCAAGCAAAGTCTCGTAGTATCCGTAGTCTATGCCGCGGATGTTTTCAAAGTAGTGGTTGACGCCCTCTTCTCCGTTCTCGTCCTTCCAGCGGATGATGCAGTATCTCTTTTCCTCGCTTGCGGGTATGGAGCAGACGAGCGCGCTTGTGTCGGACTTTGCGAACGCTTTTCCGGAAGTGACAATTTCTCCGCAGTCGTTTTCCACAGTGTACGCGAGAGTTTTGTCTTCCCTTGTGTCATTCACGGCGTATAGGTTAAGTTTACCGTCGCACAGTTCTGTGCATGGCTCGTCGAACATCATCTGAACGGGCTTCTGCGACTGCTTTATGTAATAGTACGCGAGCTTTTTGTCCCCGTAGTAGTCGACAACCGCGTCGGAAATCTGCGGCCATCCGTCAATGAGGTTCCACCAGATTATGCCCGTGCGTCTCCACTTCGTCAGCCTGAATCTCTCGATGAAGTATTTCTTAGCTTCAGCCTGCGATATCTGGCTTGCGCGGGAGAAATGCTCGAGATCCGACAGAGCAATACTGCCCTCTCCGAACAGGGTCACGACTTGATTCCACATCAGTCTTATTCTGTAGTAGAACGGGTCTGACGGGTCGGGAGTCATGCAGGCGGCGTGGCATATCCAGTATCGGTCGTCAAGGCAGCCCCACAAATGCTCCTTCGGAATGAACTTTTTCAGCGATTCGGGAGAAGGACAGCCGTGATATCCCGTCTCGGAGGCGAAATGGCACACGGTGTTCTTGTAGTAGTCCCCCTTGAAGTAGTCGCGCGGTCCCCAGAGATGGTCTTCGGACGTAGGCTTGCCGCTCTTGTACGCTTCCTCGTCAATGTACGGAGAGGACGGCAGGTACGGCGTGAAGGTTGAATGCGCTCTCACCTTTTCCGGCAGAATCTTTCGGGTAAGGATATTTTCGTTCGGGTCGGTTGGGTGGCTGTTCCATGCGTGAGCGGCGTCGCATTCGTTGTCTCCCGCCCAAAGCACTATCGACGGATGATGTCGCAGAGCTTTTATAATAGTCTCCGCTTCCTCTCCTATGGCTTTCGCGAATTCATCGTCCTGCGGGTACACAGCGCACGCCATAGCAAAGTCCTGCCATACCATAATGCCGTTTCTGTCGCAGAAGTCGTCGCAGCGGTGACCAGCTGCCGTTCACATCGATCAACTACGGCACCTGCACCTTGGAGGAAGGACGCCTCGTGACGCGCTCCCTGCTCCTCGGCT
>JAQXUJ010000084.1 GCA_029219925.1 Clostridiales bacterium
TAACGGGTTCCGGTGCGGCGGTGCTGGAAGGAGAAGGCAAAGGTCCGTTTATTCATGGAGTTACCACGGGAAAAATAATAGACATGGGCATTAATGATGCAAACAATATGGGCGCAGCAATGGCACCTGCCGCAGTAGATACTCTTACCGCCTTGTTTTCCGAAACTAAAACCTCTCCCGATGATTTTGATGCCATTGTTACAGGAGATTTGGGCGTCGTAGGGTCGGATATTATGTGTGAGCTTATGGATAAAAACGGGTATAATATTTATCCAAAGCATAAGGACTGCGGAAAAATGATATTTGATATAAAAACTCAGGACGCTCATTCCGGCGGTTCGGGCTGCGGGTGCTGCGGAAGCGTGTTCTGCGGACATATTTATAAGGAGCTTAGGAAGGGGAATATTAAGCGCATGGTATTGATGGCTACGGGAGCGCTCATGAATCCTATGACGCTGTTCCAGGGCGAAACCATTCCTTCAATTGCTCATGCAGTAATTATAAGTACAGAGGAAACGGATTTTTTGAGGGGGAGTAACTAAGTGGATTATATTAAAGCTTTTGTTGTAGGCGGTCTAATATGTGTTGTTGGGCAAATTCTGATTGATAAAACAAAGCTCACACCGGCAAGAATACTTGTAACCTTTGTTGTTGCCGGAGTTGCGCTTCAGCTTTTGGGACTATACGAACCGCTGAAACAATTTGCCGGCGCAGGAGCTACCGTTCCGCTGACCGGCTTCGGATATAATATGTGCAAGGGCATGGAGAAGGCTGTTGCCGAGAAAGGATTTTTGGGTATTTTTACCGGTGCTTTTACTGCCGCTGCAGCAGGTCTGTGCGCTGCGGTCGTATTCGGATTTTTGGCTGCACTGATATTTAAACCAAAGCCAAAAAGCTGACAAAATTATCCCGATACCGGTCGGGGCATTACCTTTTCCGGTATCGGATTTTTTTGTTAACCTCATTCCTGATATGATATGATTAGGGTAATTTTTGTATAAAATGATAAAAAATACTTGAAATTTATTGCCGTATGTGATATAATATTAGACATATTAAAAATAACAGGAGGAGAAAATAATGAAGAAAATTTTATCATTGGAATTAGCTTCCGTAATGTGTATCGGTCTTGCTTCCTGCGGCACCGGCACCAAAACGGAAGAAAATTCGGGAAAAACATATGTAATTTATTCGGATAATTCTTTTGCGCCTTTTGAATATCTTGACAGCACTACCAATACATATGTGGGCGTTGATATGGATATTCTTGCGGCGGTTGCGAAGGATCAGGGTTTCGCATATGAGGTTAAAAATGAAGGCTTTGACGCTGCCATGGGAGCTGTTCAGTCCGGTCAGGCAGACGGTATGATTGCCGGAATGACTATTACTGATGAAAGAAAAAAGACATTTGATTTTTCTGACGGATATTTTCAGGACGGACAGATATTGGTAGTAGCAAAGGACAGCAAAGTAGCGTCAGAATCTGACTTGTCGGGTCAAAAGGTTGCTACAAAAATCGGAACAATGGGTACGGATTACGCCGAGAGTATTAAAGCTGAAGTCGGCTTTGAAACAGTTAACTATGAGGATTCACCCACAATGTACACAGCTATAGAAAACGGTACCAATGCCGCTTGCTTTGAGGATCGTTCGGTTGTTGAATGGGCGATAAAGAACGAAAATCTTAATCTTAAAACGGTAGGAGAAGTAATCAATCCTAAGGAATACGGCTTTGCTGTAAAGAAGGGCGAGAACGCTGAACTTATCAAGATGTTCAACGACGGTCTTAAGAACATTAAGGCGTCGGGTGAATATGATAAAATTCTTGCTAAATACGGATATTAATATTATTTTAAAAATTTTACGTAATTTCAGCATAGTTTTGCTATGCTGAAATTTACGCTTTAATAAGGGAGTTGCTGTTATGGATTTTTTGAGAACTTTACAAGAGGGAACTCCTCTGTTTTTGGCAGGACTGAAGCTTACGGTTTCTATATCCGTCCTTGCAATACTGATTGGTATGCTGATAGGCTTTATAACATGTCTGTGCAGAATATCGAATAATATTATATTAAAGGCTGTTTCGGGGATATACGTATGGATTATCAGAGGAACACCTATGATTGTACAGGCTTTCATCGTATATTTCGGAATGCCACAGCTGATACAAACATTTGTACCCGGATTTAAAATTGACTCGTATACAGCGGGACTTATAACGCTGAGTCTGAATGCGGGTGCCTATCTTTCCGAGGTGTTCCGAGGCGGACTTATGGCAATACCTAAGGGTCAGTCGGAGGCGGCGAGAAGTCTTGGCTTAAGTAAGGCTAAAACTATGCTCAAGGTTGTGCTTCCGCAGGCAATTAAAATTTCCATACCGTCTATGGTGAACCAGTTTATAATAACCATTAAGGACAGCTCAATTCTTTCCGTAATCGGACTTGCCGATTTGGTAAATCGTGCAAAGGTTTATGTCGGATCGTCATACCAGTTCTTTGCAACATATACCGTTGTGGCGGTATATTATCTGGTTATTATTTCAATTCTGATGATAATTTCAATGTACTTGGAGAAGAGGTTGAGCTATGAATATAAAGGTTAAAATAGAAGGTTTGTACAAAAACTTCAAGGACAATCAGGTTTTGCGAGGAATCGACCTTGACTTATGTGAGGGAGAGGTTGTCTGCATCATAGGACCTTCCGGCTCCGGTAAGTCAACCATGCTGCGCTGTATAAACCTACTTGAGACCCCTTCAAAGGGTACGATAACGGTAGACGGATTTAATATTACCGATAAAAAGGCGGATATTAACAAAATTCGCCGCAATATCGGTATGGTTTTCCAGCAGTTTAATCTTTTTCCGCATTTGACAGTAGAAGAAAATATTACAATGGCTCCTGTTGACGCAAAGCTCATGACAAAGCAAGAGGCAATAGAGTCTGCCCATAAGCTTTTGGACAGAGTGGGATTGCTTGATAAAAAGGACGCATATCCCCAAAGTCTTTCGGGAGGACAGCAGCAGCGAGTTGCAATAGCGCGCGCCCTTGCAATGAAGCCGGATGTGATGCTTTTTGATGAGCCTACATCGGCTTTGGATCCGGAAATGGTCGGCGAGGTGCTGGATGTTATGAAAAATCTTGCAAAAGAGGGCATGACGATGGTCTGCGTAACACATGAAATGGGCTTTGCAAGAGAGGTTGCAAATAGGGTTCTGTTTATGGACGAAGGCAGAATTATGGAGGAAGGTACGCCTGAGGAAATATTCACAAATCCCAAAAATGAGAGAACACGGGCATTTTTAAGTAAAGTTTTATAGCGTTGAGCTGCATTTTGGTTCATTCATAGTTTACCGTAAAGCATAAATATGACGTAAACAATAAAAAGGCATTAAACGGAAATGAGAGTCATATATTGATGTAGTAAGGAAACAAAAGTTTCTTTATAATTTAGGAGGTAATGATATGAAAAAGAATTTTGTAAAATTAGCGGCAATGGCCATGGCAGCTGTAATGAGCGTGGGAGTGTTGGCAGCCTGCGGCGCAACGGCGGATAATACTAATACAGAGGAAGTTGAAATAAAACAGGATATCGGATCCGATAAAACATCGGAGAAAACAGACACCGATACCAAGGCTGAGGAAGATGTAGAGTCATCTTCTGCTGAAGAATAATTTTACAGAAAAAGCGGATAATTTCGCTTTTTCTGTAAAAAAAGTCTTGACAAAATATAATATATGTGATATCATATAATAGTTGTCAGTTCAC
>JAQXUJ010000085.1 GCA_029219925.1 Clostridiales bacterium
CTCTGTTGTTCTTTTGGCGGATTCTACATCACGCTGGGCAGAAGCATTGCGCGAAATGTCGGGACGACTTGAGGAAATGCCCGGTGAAGAAGGTTATCCCGCATATCTTGCAAGCCGGCTTGCCGGATTTTACGAGCGTGCGGGACGCGTTGTTACCCTCGGCTCAAACAGTGAAGGTGCCCTCAGCATTGTCGGAGCCGTATCTCCTCAAGGCGGCGATATATCCGAACCGGTAACTCAGGCAACACTGCGCATTGTTAAGGTGTTTTGGGGACTCGACTCCTCCCTTGCATATCGCAGACATTTCCCGGCTATTAACTGGCTTAAAAGCTATTCACTGTATTCCGACCGTATGCAGCCTTGGTATGAGGAAGATGTCGGAAGCGACTGGACAGAACTGAAAAAGAAATTCATGCGTCTTTTACAGGAGGAGGCAGAGCTTGAAGAAATTGTTAAGCTGGTAGGTATGGACGCATTAGCTCCTGCCGATAGATTAAAGCTTGAAATTGCCCGTTCCTTCCGTGAGGATTATCTGCATCAGGACGCTTTCCACGAAGTAGATACCTATACATCACTTAAGAAGCAGCTTATTATGATGCGGCTTATTATGCGTTTTTACGAGCTGTCTGAAACAGCGGTCAAAAACGGCGTGAAAACTGACAGAATTTCCACACTTGACGAGCGCGAGCGTATGGGCAGACTTAAATATATTCCGGAAGAAAAATGTGATAAGGAATATGCCGATATTGAAGCGGCATTGGAGATAAGCATAAAGAAACTTGAATCGGAGGTGACGGAAAATGCCTAAGGAGTACAAAACCATAAGTGAAGTTGCCGGGCCTTTGGTTCTGGTTAAAGGCACAAGCGGCGTTAAATATAACGAGCTTGGCGAAATTATCCTGTCGGACGGAACAAAAAAGCGCTGCCGTGTGCTTGAGGTTAACGGGAGCGATGTGCTTGTACAGCTTTTTGAAAACAGCTCGGGCATTAATCTATCCGATTCAAAAGTTAAGTTTTTGGGGCATACCATGGAGCTCGGTGTATCGGAGGATATGCTGGGCAGAGTATTTGACGGTCTTGGAAACCCAAAGGAGGATTTTGAAATAATCCCCGAAAAACGGCTTGACGTCAACGGACTTCCCATGAATCCGGTTGCCCGCAGTTATCCTGAGGAATTTATCCAGACCGGCGTAAGCGCAATCGACGGTCTTAACACCCTTGTCCGCGGTCAGAAGCTGCCTATTTTTTCCGGCAGCGGTCTGCCCCACGCTAACCTCGCGGCACAGATTGCCCGCCAAAGTAAGGTATTGGGCGACAATGAAAAATTCGCAGTTGTTTTTGCCGCTATCGGAATCACCTTTGAAGAGGCCGACTACTTTATCGAAGATTTCAAACGCACCGGTGCCATGGAAAGAACCGTGCTTTTCGTAAACCTTGCAGATGATCCGGCGATTGAACGTATTGCTACTCCGAAAATTGCACTTACAACAGCCGAATATCTTGCCTTTGACAAGGGCATGCACGTACTTGTAATTATGACCGACATCACAAATTATGCCGATGCTCTCCGTGAAATTTCCGCAGCACGCAAGGAGGTACCCTCCCGCCGCGGCTATCCGGGATATATGTATACCGACCTGGCGTCTATTTATGAGCGTGCAGGCCGCCTTAAAGGCAAAAACGGCTCAATTACAATGATACCTATTCTGACAATGCCGGAGGACGATAAAACACATCCGATCCCTGACCTGACAGGATATATCACCGAGGGACAAATAATCCTGTCAAGGGAACTTTACCGTAAAAATATTGTGCCTCCTATCGATGTTCTTCCCTCCCTTTCGCGTCTTAAGGATAAGGGAATCGGGAAAGGCAAAACCCGTGAAGACCACGCAAATGTAATGAATCAGCTGTTTAGTGCTTATGCACGCGGAAAGGACGCCAAGGAGTTAATGACAATTCTTGGTGAAGCGGCACTTTCGGATGTAGACAAGCTTTATGCACGATTTGCGGACGAATTTGAAAAACGATACGTATCACAGGGATATGAAACTGACAGAGGTATTGAGGAAACCCTTAAAATCGGCTGGGAACTTTTGTCAATACTCCCGCGCAGCGAACTGAAACGAATTAAGGACGAATATCTCGATAAATATTACACGGGAGGGGCTTCCGGTGGCAAGAATTAATGTAAATCCCACACGAATGGAGCTTGCACGGCTAAAAAAAAGCCTTGCCTCGGCTCAGAAGGGGCATAAACTATTAAAGGATGAGCGCGATGAGCTGATGCGCCGTTTTTTGGAAACGGTGCGTCTTGCCAAGGATTTGCGTGAAAAGGTAGAAGATGAGCTTTTAAAGTCACAGCGATACCTACAGGCGGCAGCCGCACAGCTGGGCACAAAGAAATTAAAAACAGCCCTTCTTCTCCCCAAAGGTACTCTCCTTACGGCAGTAGATAAGCAAACCGTTATGAGTGTTTCTCTGCCAAAATTTACTGCTCTCGAAAAAACTGGCAATTCCTATTCTTATGGCTTTGCCCATACCGTTGCGGACCTTGATACATCAGTCAACATTCTTCTCTCACTCCAAGACGACCTTCTTCGCCTTGCGGAACTTGAGAAAAGCGCTGAACTTATGGCAGGCGAAATCGAGCGTACCAGACGCCGAGTTAATGCCCTTGAGTATGTAATGATCCCTGATTATCAGGAAACAATACGCTATATTAGCTCAAAACTGGACGAAAACGAACGCTCAAACAGCATAAGGCTTTTAAAGGTCAAGGATATGGTAATCAACGAAGCTATTGAATCAAAGCGACGTTCAGATTGAAATCAAAACTTTTTTATTCGATTCAAAAAAATAGACTTTATAGCGCAGTAGTTTTATGACTGCTGCGCTATTTTTTTAAATAAAGTCTACTGTATATAGTCTTGGATAACCGTTTAAAGCAGTCCAAGAATATGTTATCACCCCTCTCATACCCTCATCAGTGCACCATCGTTTCTTTCTTCTGTTTAAACAAGTACTCGCCGCATATCTTCAAATCGCACTCATATTCTTATAAATGCTGTGTCAGGATAATTTTTTTTTATATGTTCCGGCAGTTCAAAATCAGAAATAAAGTAGGATATTTCATTGAGTGTAAACAGGATTTTAGGAGCATCTGCGTCGATTTTTCCGTGATCAAGCATATAAAATTGTTGCGCGGAATTTTTTGCCATTACCCGATGCATAAGAAAATATAGCTCTGAAGAAACGATATCTCCATTTTCATTTATACCCAACGTTGAAAAGAAAAACTTGTCCGCCCTATAGTGCGACGCATTTTCAACGGTTTCACTGCCGTATAACATATTTGGTGGTTCAACGATTCGCCCGCCCAGACATACTGTGTTAATATTATTTTCGCTGAGATATGATGCGAGATATATATTATTAGTAATTACCGTGATGCCCTTCTTATTCAAAATATACTGTCCTATATACTGCGCAGTCGTTGAGCCGTCAATAAAAATTATGTCGCCGTCTTCTATGAATTCCGCCGCTTTTTTCGCAATTTTATTTTTTTCCGCCTTCATTTTATGATACCTGAATATCAGAGGAACACTTTTTGACTTCGCCAGCTCTGCGCCGCCATAGCTGCGGGTTATCAGCTTTTGACGCATAAGAGTATTCAAATCACGATTAATTGTGGCGGTACTGTAATGAAGCTCCTCC
>JAQXUJ010000086.1 GCA_029219925.1 Clostridiales bacterium
ATTATACAAAAATGTTATTTCAATGTCAATATATAAAAATAATTTATTTAAAATTACTGGACTTTAGCTATAATATATGATATAATTCTAATATATATCGAATTATGAAGGGAGCTTACATAATGAAAAAAGCAAAAATCATAGCATTGTTAATGTCCGCTGTTTTATCTACGTCTGCAGCTGTCAGTGCAGCAAGCTTTACGGACATGCCCGCAGATGAAGCAACGGCTGCTGCCATTAACAATGCGGTAAACAACGGTCTTTTGTCGGGATATGAGGATAACACCGTTCGTCCTGACAGTAATATCAGAAGAAGCGAAATGGCGGCTATTATCACCAGGGCTTGCAAGGTTACAAAACTCGGAGATATTTCCAGATTTACCGATGTTTCAAAGGACGATTGGTTCTATACGGCAATGGCTCAGGCATATGAGATGGGTGCATTCGCCGGGGACGGAAATAATATGTATCCCAATAACAATATAACCTTCCAGGAATGCTTTACGGTTCTTTCCCAGGTTTTTGACCTTCTTCCGTCTTACACGGGAAAATATCCGAAACGCGTTTATGACCTTTCCTCTCTTAACAGCTATTCCGACGCTGCCGATGTTGCTGATTGGGCTAAACCCTTCTATGCAGGTGTTATCGTAAACGGCGGCTGGAGCGGCGTTGACGGAAAGCTTACTCCTACTTCATACATAACAAGAGCACAGTTTGCAACTGTTATGAATAATCTTATTCAGAATTATATTGACGAGCCCGGCACATATACCGAGCTTCCGGCGGGCAACACAATGATTCGCTGCGACGGCGTTGTTCTTGACAACACAAAAATCAGCGGCGACCTTTATGTCGGCGACAGTGTTTCAGCCGGAGGACTTACCGTTAACAATATTAATGCTGAAAAGAGATTTGTTGTCCGCGGCTGCGCAACTCCCACGGATAACGGCAGCGGTTCTCTGACCTACGGTGATACCGGTCTGAAGGTTTCGGGACATGTAGCGGTAATGAGAATTATCAGACCTTACATTAATCTTGATATGTCCTCAGCCACTTACAATACCGTCTTTACAACAGAGAATACAAATATTACAATTGGTGTAACAGCACAGTAAAATACTTATTAAACAAAGACCTTCGGAAATCTAACAGGTCCGAAGGTCTTTAATTTTGCGGAGGAAAGAAAATGGAAAGATTATTTAAACTAAAGGAACACGGAACAACTGTCCGAACGGAATTTATGGCTGGTCTTACAACATTTATGGCTATGGCATATATTCTTATGGTAAATCCCGGAATTTTTTCGGAGCTGGGTACAGTTTCATACGGCGCAATATATATTGCAACCGCCCTTTCAGCAGCAGTCGGAACTATTTTAATAGGTCTTCTTGCCAATTTGCCTCTTGCCCAGGCGTCGGGAATGGGACTGAATGCCTTTTTTGTTTATACCGTATGTCTGGGTTTGGGATTCAGCTATGCCAACGCACTTTTGTTTATTTTGGCAGATGGAATTATATTTATATTGCTTACTCTGACCGGTCTTAGAAAGGTAATTTTTGACGCAATCCCAACTGCCGTTAAAACAGCAATCCCTGCAGGTATCGGACTTTTTATTGCTTTCTTGGGGTTTCAGGATTCCGGCATAATAGTAAACAGCCCCGCCACCTGTGTAACGCTTGCGTCTTTTAATCTTCTCGGTACTGCCACATGGGGAACGATTATGCCAATGCTTATAACCATTGCGGCTGTTATAGCCATCGCGGTTCTTTCAAAAAAGGGCGTAAAAGGCGCGATTCTATGGAGCATATTAGGCGCCGCCGCCGCATACTATGCCTTAGGCTTTACCGTTTCCGGATTTTATGATGAATTTGCCCTTGGAACATCACTTAACCCTATTACAGCTTTTAAGGAATTCGGAACGCAGGCTTTCGGTAAAATTTTTACGGAAGGCTTCGACTTTTCACAATATCTTTCCGGTGACGGACATACTGCCGGAAGTCTTGTTATAACATTTATTACAACATCTCTTGCCTTTTGCATGGTTGATATGTTTGACACGCTCGGCACTCTGTACGGAGCATGCCGTGGCGGCGGACTTCTTGTCAAAAATGAAAAAACCGGCGAATATGACGTGCCAAATATGAACCGCGCTATGCTCGCAGACGCAATTGCAACATGTACCGGCGCTGTATGCGGAACATCCACCGTAACAACCTTTGTGGAGTCGTCATCAGGCGTGGCGGCAGGCGGCAGAACCGGGCTTTCCTCAATGTTTACCGCCGCTATGTTCATTATTGCGCTGTTCCTGTCGCCTCTCGCAGCGCTTATTCCATCGTGCGCGTATGCGGCCGCCCTTATTTACGTCGGAATATTGATGATAGGCTGTATTAAAGATATTAATTGGAACGATCCCGAGGACGCGCTCCCGTCATTCTTGACTATATCAATAATGCCGTTTAGCTACAATATTTCCTTCGGTATTGCGTTCGGACTGATATCATATATTGCTGTAAAGTTGTTTTTAGGCAAGGCTAAGGAAATCAATATAAGCACATGGGTAATTTCAATTCTTTTTGCTCTGATGTTCTTCCTTACCCATTAAAACGGAATAGAGGCAATTGTTAATTTTTCATTAAATTCTGTCGCTTTATATTGTAGACATGAATATAATATGTTATAATAATATAACAAAATGTATAGCGTATATCTACAAGGATATTTCAACTATAAATTTTTTATACAAGGAGAGTTTTTTATGGAAAAGCTGATAGAAAACATAAAAAAAGGTGCTCAGACTGCGAAAACCGAAGCCGGCAGATTGACTAAGGTGGTTATAGACAAGACTACAAATATTGTGGACATTACAAAGCTCAGCCTTGCCAAAAATGATACGGAGAGTAAAATTTCTACGCTTTACCGGCAAATTGGAGAAAGCATTTACAAAAAATATCTCTCCGGCAGGGATTTTGAGAGCGACATCAGCGATGTATGCGTCGAAATCGACAAGTTCAAAGCAGAGCTTGATGAACTTTCCGATCAAATTGCCGGACTGAAAAATACAGTCGTTTGTACTAAATGCGGACAGTATAACAATAAAGACAGCGAGTACTGTTCAAAATGCGGCACTCATATTACATCCGAAACAGAAACGGTCGCTCCTGACGTTATTGTCGATGTTGTATCACCCAACGAGGAATAATTATTATGACCCCAAAGATTGTAAAACTTTGGGGTTTATTTTTTTTGTTTCAATACTTTACAAATTTATTTTTTAATGGTATAATAATGGTAGCAGTTTGTAGCGCGTCAATATGCCTGATTACATAAATATA
The DNA here is from genome assembly GCA_029219925.1 of Clostridiales bacterium. Lineage (GTDB taxonomy): Bacteria > Bacillota > Clostridia > UBA1381 > UBA1381 > UBA1738. The sequence goes on from JAQXUJ010000086.1 coordinate 3,333, forward strand.
CCTGCCTATATACCAGGTATGGCTTTGTTTGCTTATATACCAGACAAAGCTTAATTTATAAGGCAGTCTGCTGCAATACGATGCTGCAAAACACGGCTTTAAGTGCTTACGCACAAGCCTCCGCGTTCGGTTAACAGGATGCGGAATTAGTTTGGTCAATCATTGCGTGTTCGCTTTTCGGTTATTTTCCGCATTATGATTTTCATTAGGTCAGATGCGTTCCAGCCTATTTAACCGCACTGCTGATATCCGCACTGAGTTGTCCGGGCAAAAGAAATACGCACATGCTAGCTGTGCGTATTTCTTTATTTTTAAATTTTATATAAGCTCTTTCACATTAATTTCACATATAGTATATAAACCGTCCTCTGACAGAATATCTTTTTTGAGCGCAAGCTTAATAGGTGTATCTCCCTCAAACATGCCTATCTTGACATGATACCTTCCTGACGGAATCTTTGTAAAATCCAATTTGACCGTTTCGGTATATCTTTCTCCGCCATCCCATTTTCTGTTATCCGGGCTTTCTGAATTAAGTACAAAACGACCGTTATCACCTTCGGCAATAACCTTCAAGCTATAGAGGCGGTATGCTTTTGAAAAGCCGTTATTGCGAACAAATAACTTCATCATCGTATATGCTCCGCTGTAGCATTCCGGCACATCAACGCCGTCAATAAAGTACCAGTAGCCAAGACGGTTTGCTGCATATTCTGTAAACCACCTGTATTTTTCATACCACTTGTATGGGTCGCCGTGAAATCCGGAATATGTAGCCTTTCCCGTCTTTAACGCCTCAAGATATGGAAAGCAGTCACGAAGATTTTCATCACTGATTAAATGATAATGCTCAAGTTCAAGGCTTGTGGGTGCATTAGGTGTGAAATACTTATAGTAAAAGCCTGTTTCAAGGGAATCATAACCGAAGGTATCGCAATAATATTCAACGCATACCGAATCGTCACGTATGCCCACACCGCGTGCCATGGCATATTCCATGATTTCCGCCCCCGCCTCCGGATCTCGCTGTCTTAAATGCGATATTGTATCGTCATTTATCAGTATTGTGGTATTCGGAAAATGTCTTAAATGAATATTAATATGTTTTTTTATTGTATCAATATCATATACTCGCCCCATACCGAATCCGTTATGCCCTTCTCCCCACGCACCGAAAGTGCCTATTTCCACGTAATCTACCAGCGGATTTCCGTCAAATTTTCTTCCGCATTCCGCCATAAAATTATTGAGCTTTTCGAGGAATAGGCTGTCGGAATATACCGGTTCAAAACAGCCAACGGTATTTTCAGGTTCATAAAATTTACCTTCTATACCCATATCGACAAGCCATTTTGGAGTTGCATAACGAATTTGAGACACCTCATATGTACAGATACGAATTGAAAAAACATACCCGAATTCCTTCCACTCATCCATTATTTCATCAATGTATGACCAGTCGTAAACTCCCTCTTCTTTTTCAATATCTGCCCAGTCAAATCTAAGATAAATATTCTGAAGTCCGGGGAACCACTCAAGATGATCACCCTCATGAATCATATTACGATAATTTTCTCGTCCGAAGCCATTGTCAATATAATGATAAAACCATCCCTTGTGTGGATTTTTAAGGACTGTTTTATCGTCTGCCATGTTCCTCAAATCTATGTATGATGATGACATGGATGGAATATCCATTTTTGTTTTAGGGTTAATTTTCATTTTATCCTCCATT
>JAQXUJ010000087.1 GCA_029219925.1 Clostridiales bacterium
GGTGGATTCACCGGACAGTGATTTTATACTGAGCGACAATTACTTTGATTTAAACGGCGGAGAGACAAAAAAGCTTAAGGTTGTTGAAGGAACACCGAAAACAATAAAATTGCGCAGTGTGTTCGATATACGATAAGGGGGGAAAATATGAATTATCACGAAAAGCAAATTGAGACAACAATAAAGTTTTTAGACAGTGCGAGAAAATCCATACTTGATGAAATTCCGTACAGGTACATCGAAACAGGGTATAAGCAAAATAATTTACTGCCGCGGGTTACGGAAGGTTGGTGCTCGTCTGAGGAAAACAACACCTTTTTCGGATGGGACAGGCACTACTGGTTTTACGCACAGTTCACAACTCCCGCAGCGATTAACGGCAAACGGCCATACCTTTATATATCAAAGACGTTTGAAAACAATGACCTTGTAAATCCGCAGAGTATTGTATATATAAACGGCGAAATGATATGCGGACTTGACGTAAACCACCGGGAGATAGAGCTCGAATTCGGAAGGGATTATGAAATATACATCTACTATTATACCGGCACAAATAAGGAAATAACTGACGAGCCTGTCAAATTTGCAATGCATACAATGCTTTTGGACATTCCGGTAAATACGCTGTATTATGATCTTGACGTACCGCACAAGGCAGCCCTTTGCTATGATGAAGAAGATGAGATTTTTCTGACAATAATAAAGCATCTGGCAATTGCGGTAAATATGCTGGATTTATGTGATGTAGGAAGTGACGCATACTATAACAGCATAAACAAGGCGCTCCGGTATATGCAAGATGTTTTTTACAAAACCGTATGCGGCGGAAATGCGCCGATTGTCAGCGGGATTGGTCATACTCATATTGACGTCGCGTGGCTGTGGACGTATGCGCAGACCAAAGAAAAGGTACAGCGTTCGTTTGCCACGGTTCTTATGCTTATGGACAGATACCCGGAATATAAATTTATGTCCAGTCAGCCGCAGCTTTATCAGTATTTGAAGGACGAAGCACCTGAAGTATACGAGAAAGTTAAAAAGAGAGTTTCCGAGGGGCGATGGGAAGTTGAAGGCGGAATGTGGGTTGAGGCGGACTGCAACCTCATAAGCGGCGAGAGTATGGTTCGTCAATTTTTGCACGGGAAAAAGTTTATTAAGGATGAGTTCGGGAAAGACAGTCATATTCTTTGGCTGCCCGATGTATTCGGTTACAGCGCGGCAATGCCGCAGATAATGAAAAAATGCGGAATAGACACATTTTTCACATCAAAGATAAGCTGGAATGAGTTAAATAAAATGCCGTATGACATTTTTATGTGGCAGGGCATTGACGGAAGCAGGATTTTTTCATATTTTGCTACGGCGCAGGAATACGAAAAGGGAAAGCCGGCGCACAATTTCTCGACATATATTGCCCTGCTGACGCCTTCGGAAATAAAGGGAACGTGGAACAGATTTCAACAAAAGGATTACAGCAGGAGTGTGCTTTCGACATTCGGATATGGTGACGGCGGTGGCGGCCCTACCGACAGAATGCTTGAAACGCAAAGACGTACGGCATTCGGAATCCCGGGACTTCCGAAAACAAAAATAGCCTTTGCGGAAGAATTTTTCGACGAGGCAAAAAAACAGTTTTTTGAAAATGCCGGATTGTTAAAAGAAGAACCGCGGTGGTGCGGTGAGCTTTATCTGGAATATCACAGAGGCACATACACAAACATAGCGAGAAATAAAAGGTATAACAGAAAGAGTGAGCTGCTTTATCAATATGCGGAAGCTATATCCGCAGCAGATATGGTTCTGAACGGCGGTGAGTACGATGCCGATATGCTGTATAAAAACTGGGAAACAATACTCTTGAACCAATTCCATGACGTTATCCCGGGCAGCTCAATCAAGGAGGTATACCGGGACAGTGATAAGATGTACGATAAAATCACGCAGGAAGGCGAGGAGCTTGTGACGGATAAGCTTAACGCTTTTGCGGATAATATTGCCGCTGATGAAGGGATTATCGTATTCAACCCCACAGGCTTTGTGCAGGACGGCGTTGTTACATATGACGGAAATAAGTATTATTGCAAAGATATTCCGCCATATGGGTGGAAAAATGCTTTGCATTCAGAACATAAAAACACGGTTAATGCTTGTGCAAATACTGCGGAGAACGAGTATTTTATCCTGACCATAGATGAGAATGGAAATATTTCGTCTTTATATGATAAAAGAGCCGATAAGGAGGTTTTTTCGGGGGTCGGCAATCAGTTTGAATTATACGAGGATCGCCCGTATTGCTATGATGGCTGGGAGATAAGCAAATACCATGAGTATAAGAAAAGACCGGTTAATGAGCTTGAGCGTATAACTACGTTTAATGATGATTTCTGTGCGGGATTTGTTATTGAAAGAAAATTCTCAAAATCATCACTCAGACAAAAAATTGTAATGTACGCAGATAAAGCGCGAATCGATTTTGAAACTGAGGTGGACTGGCAGGAAAGTAATATGCTGCTTAAAACAGCGTTCCCGATTAATGTGCTTGCAACAAAGGCAACCTACGATATACAGTTCGGAAATGTCGAAAGGCCTACACATAAAAACACCTCATGGGATGCTGCAAAATTTGAGGTATGCGCACACAAATGGGCGGATATTTCAGACGGAGGCTATGGCGTGAGCCTGTTGAATGACTGTAAATACGGACATAGCGCAGAGGACAGCACCTTGCGGCTTACATTGCTTAAGTCTGTCACATACCCCAATCCGGGAGGAGATTGCGGAAAACATAAATTTGTGTATTCGGTTTATCCGCATATTGGAGATTTCAAACAAGGACAGACTGTTCGCGAAGCGTATCAGCTGAATAACCCTTTGCGCTGTGCTAAAGCTCGCGGTAAGGGCAGTCTTGATGCGATATATTCATTTGCGAGGTGTGAAAATGAGAATATTGTGATTGACACAATCAAGAAGGCTGAGAGTGGAAATGACATAATCATAAGAGCTTATGAATGTCATAATTGCAGAACGCCTGTCGAATTTGACTTTGGTTTTGATTTTAAGAAAGCGTATATTTGCGATATGCTGGAAAACAACGAAAAAGAATTAGTAACAGAAAATAATAAAGTTAAAGTTGATATGGGAAATTATGAAATATTGACCCTAAGACTTTGCAGAGAATAAGGAGGACTTTGGAATGAAAAACATATTTTATGCGAGTGAATGCGGAGCAAAATTAAACAGCGATGTGTATCTGGGCGGCGGAGACGATGACACTGCCGTAATTCAGGCGGTTTTGGACAAGGCACCGGAACTTGGTAACGTTCATCTGATAATAGACGGTGCGGCACTTGTGACAGGCTTGAAAATCCATTCAAACACTACTATAGAATGTAAAAACCAATGCTGCGGGTTCTTCTTGAAGGATCATACAAACAAGCCGATATTGATTAATGCGAATCCGAACAAGGATAATATTAAAGACAAAAATATAACCATAATTGGCGGTACATATAACGGCAACAACATAAATCAGGACAAATTCAGATATGAGGATGATACCTACCTGAAAGAAGTATTTTATGACTGTGAGCGAAGCGGTGTGCCCAAAATGGTTATGATAATGCAGTTAATCGGCGTCGAAAATGTTCTAATCAGAGATGTAACCCTGAAAGACCAAAGAAGATGGGCATATTTATGCTGCAACTTTAAAAATGTCTCAATGGAAAATATTATGATTGACCTTGAGCATCATATGCCGAATGAAAATCAAGACGGCCTGCATTTTTGGGGACCGGGGCAATATCTGACGCTTAAAAATATTCAGGGCAGAACCGGCGATGATTTTATTGCGCTTGCACCCGATGAGGGAGATCACAAATCATCAATTACAGACGTATTGATTGACGGCGTTGTGCTGCACGAGGCAGATCAGGGAATAAGGCTGCTTTCGCGCGAAACGGGACTTTTGGATCGTGTGCATATCAAAAATGTCATAGGGACTTACAAAAGCTTTGGTTTTTATATCAACTGCTGGTTTATGGGCGGCGGCGGGAATTTCGGCTCGATTATATTTGAAAATATTAATCTCAAGCCGCTCGCGGCCAATTATATAAATATACTTGACCCGTTCCTGTTCCATATAGGCGGAAAAATGAAGCAGCTGGTTGTCAGAAATGTTAATATGAATGAATGTGACAACAGAAATATTTTCAAGTTCGGCTATCCGTTTTGTCAAAGCAGAGAGCGTGATGACAGCGAAGGATTAAGAACGGAATTTTCGCCGGTTAAGAGCATATTGATTGAAGGCTTGCATATTGAGGAAAGAAGTGCGAACGAGCTAAAATTGCCGATTATACAAATTACAAATCCTATTGAGGAGCTTGTTATAAGAAACTGTGAGGTGTCGCGTCACAAGGATTCGGATAAGGGCGGTTGCTTTATTGAGCTTGATAAGGAAGCTAAAATTGACAGGCTTTCGGTTAATAATATTAATTTATATAATGTCGAAAAAGATATAGACATTAAAAACGGTGAGATAATCAATAAACATATATCCGAAATAAATAAAATAGGCTGAGGTATTGGCAGAAAATGATATATTACATAATGACCTTGTTGGCGGCAATCGGAACAGCCGGGAATTTCGCCGTCACCAAGGGATATCAAAAGGAAATGGGCAGCGGCGTGCGCGAGGGCGTCATATTCAATATTTTTGTCGGGCTGTTCAGCGGAATAATATTTTTTGCCGCCTCAGGATTCAGACTTGAGTTTACGGCATTTTCCCTCATTATGGCGATACTTTTTACGCTGTTTGTCGGCTCATATACGGTAATCGGATTTAAAATAATGTCGCTGGGAAGTATGACGGTATACACGGTGTTTTTGATGCTCGGGGGTGCGGTTGTGCCGTATCTTTACGGAATTGCGTTTTGGGGCGAGACGGTAAATCTACAGAAAATCGCAGCACTTCTGCTTGTTATTCTTGCCGTTTGGCTGAACGCATCGGGCGGAAAAGAGCAAAGGCAGTCGGCAAAATTTTTACTGCTGTGTTTTGCGGTATTCCTATTAAACGGTGGAACAAGCGTTGTGTCAAAGGCACACCAGATTGAAAAGGTATACCACACCATATCGGCACAGGAATTTGGTGCACTTAAAAACTTTGCAAGATTTGTTTGCTTCTCGCTTTTTCTGCCATTCTGTAAAAAGAGCGAAAACACACACAGGCTGTCACCGAAAATGTACGCGGTTATGCTGCTTTCCGCAATAGCAAGCGGCGGCGGATATTTTCTGCAGCTTGTGTGCGCGTCATATATGCCGGCAACAATTCTGTACCCTATGGTTACCTGCGGTACAATAGTGGCTGCGGCTGCATTTGACCGCATATGCTTTGGTGAAAGACTGAATAAAAGAACAGGCTTGAGTGTGATTGCCTGTATGGCAGCACTTGCCTTGTTTGTGATTTAAGGAGATTAATATGAATTGGCTTACATATAACTATTACCCGGGCGGTAAAACCAAAGCTTTAACTATGAGTTTTGATGACGGAAGAATTTTCGACCGTGATTTGATTAAAATGTTTAATAAATACGGCATAAAGGGTACTTTTCATTTGATTTCAAGCCGTATTGATACGGACGGTTATGTTAAGGCGGAGGAAATAAAGGATCTTTATGCCGGACACGAAATATCCCTGCATACACACACGCACCCGACAATTGCATATATGCCGAAACGTCAGATTGACTATGAAATAACCGAAAATAAACGTATTTTGGAAAGAATAGCGGGACGTGAAATATGCGGACTGTCCTATCCTATGGGAAGTTTTGGGGATAATGTGACCGAGGTTATGAAAAATGCCGGAGTGCTTTACGGAAGAACAACACTCTCGACAGGCACATTCGCATTGCCGAAAAACTTTTATGAATGGCATCCGACAATCCATTATTCACGCGGAACACAGCGGTGGTCAAAGAATTTGGTCATAAGCCGTACATTACTTGTGGAAAAGGCGAACGAGTTCGCGGAGTATTTTGACTGGCAGAAAAATATGCCGGTTATGCAGGTGTGGGGACACAGCTATGAGCTTGATGATAACGACGACTGGGACGTTATGGAAAGCTTTTGCAAGTATATAAGCACAATAAACACAGTTTGGTTTGCGACAAATATCGAAGTTGCCGATTATGTCAATGCATTAAAGCAATTACGGTTCACGCAGGAATGTGATACAGTATACAATCCGACAGCGATTGATGTGTGGATTGGTGTAAATGATAAGCCGGTAAAGGTACCCGGCGGAAAAAGAATACAATTGGAGGATTAAAAAATGAACAAATATGAAAGACTGGCAGAGAAATTCAAAAACAAAGAAAAAATCATCGGTACAACAATGATAATTTTCAAGAATCCGATTATTCTCGAATGTATGAATTGCGATGAGCTTGATTATGTGCTGTTTGACGCGGAACACGGTGTGTTTGACACACAGAACACAGTTGAGCTTTTACAGGTTTGCCGCCTTATGGGACTGCCTGCATTCGTGCGTGCACAGGATGCGGAATATCATCTGATTGCCAAGGCTATCGATATGGGTGCGGATGGTGTTATGATACCGCGTACCGAAAGCCTTGAACAGCTCAGAACCGCAGTTGACGCACTGCTTTTTTACCCTGAGGGAAGAAAAGGCTCGGGCGGTCACGCACAGTTTAGAAAAGGCGAGGCTTATGCAGATTTTAAGAAAACAAGATTTTTGATGCCGCAGATTGAGTCACCTAAGGGAATAGAAATGCTGCCGAAAATGCTTGAGGAATACGGCGAGTACATCAGTGCGGTTATGATTGGACCCTATGACCTTTCGATTATGGTCGGCACACCTAAGGACATAAAAAGTCCCGAAATGATAAGTGCAATTCAGAAGATATTTGACATCAGCAATTCCTACGGCAAATCCTGCGGAATTTTCTGTGATGATGAGGTTCTGGCACAAAAATACCGCGATATGGGCTGCAATGTTTTGTGGACATCAAGTGACAAGGACTTTTATATGCGCGGCTATAATGAAGAAATGAAAGTCTTAAAGAATATAAAGTAGGTGAGGAAAAATGAAAATTGCAATATTGGACTATCCGCGGGAAAATCCCGGCGAGATTGACTGGAGCGAATTTAACAAATACGGCGAGGTCCGCAAGTATGCAGGATCAGCAAAGGATGAAGTAGCAGAACGCATAAAGGACGCCGACGTTGTATTTCTGAACAAAACAAATGTCACAAAAGAGGCACTTTCGGGTGCAAAAAACCTTAAATTCATATCGGTAATAGCGGCAGGCTATAACACTGTTGATGTTGATGCGGCAGCAGAGCTTGGCATACCGGTTGCAAATGTTCCGTCATACGGAACGGAGGCAATCGGTCAGCATGCAATTGCACTGCTTTTGGAAATTACAAACCATATTGCCTATCATGACGGTGAAGTGCGAAAGGGCAGACGCAACAATGACCGCGACTGGTGTTTCTGGGATTATTCAAGTATTGAGCTTGAAAACAAAACAATCGGCATAATCGGTCTGGGAAGAATCGGACAGGTTACATCGCGTGTGGCACAGGCATTCGGTATGAAGGTGCTGGCATATGACAGCTTTAAAAACAAGTCGCTTGAAAACGAGAATTGCCGCTACACAGATCTTGACACACTTTTTGCAGATTCTGATATTATCGCGCTGCATTGTCC
>JAQXUJ010000088.1 GCA_029219925.1 Clostridiales bacterium
CTGCATTTCAGGCTTCCAATTCTTGTCTACATAATCATCGAGGCTTTCGTCAGTATGTACCGCATAGTAATTGTCCACAGCCTTATTCGCATTTTCATTCATCATCTTGATGCCTTCATCAACGCTTATCTCGCCCGTCCATATATGCTTCATGAAAATGTCCGACGCGCTCTCCATTCCCGCCATATCCGATCTCGGGCTTCTTGGCTGTGCTGCACTTATATCCGCCAACTGCGCAAACTCTTTCCATCCCTTCTTTGCTTTGGACAGGTCTGCTTTCTCAATTACTTCCGTATTATACGGCATTCCGATACATTCCTCAAATGCATACTGCTGGAAATCGTCAGTATCGAAGGCTTTTTTGAATTCAAGAATCTTTGCCGGGTCTACCTTGGTATGTGCATTTATGTATGAGGACCAGCCATAGTCAAACCTCTGCTTATAGCCTGTACCGTCCTCGTTAACCGGATACGGACATACGCCCCAGTCGCATTTTGCCGGGAACTGATCGTTAAGCACGCCTACGTCAAAGTTGTACGCAAACTTCATACCAACGTTGCCCTCAGCAAACATTGCACGAGCTGAATCGTTATCAAGGCTGTCAGCGCCCGGATAAATACTTCCGTCTTCCTTCATTCCAAGCCATGTTTCCATCGGTACCTTCAGACCTGAATAATCATACTTGCCTTCTGCCGGATTATAATCGACAAAACCAACCAGTGACATTGCCGGGTTCGAAATGTCTGATGCAAACCAACCGCCCCACTTAAACGGTGCGATTATACCGTACTGGTTCTTTGACTTGTCGGTAAGAATTTTAGCGTATTCACGAACCTCGCTCCATGTCTTGGGAGGCTTTGCTTCGCCGTTCTCATCAACAATGCCTGCTGCCTTGAACATATCCTTGTTGTAAACCATACCCTGAGGAGCTGTTCCGCCCGGCAATTGATATGTCTTACCCTTATACATACCCCTGCCTTCCGACAACACTCCCGCGTCCTTATAAGGTTTTATAAATTCTTCGCCCCCGGGAATATCCTCATAAGCAAGAATATCGCCGTTATCTGCCAGCTTAGCCATATCGCCGGCACCAAAAAGATCGGGTGCGGTTCCGTTCTGCAGCGCAAGCTCTATAGTTTTGTCAATACTGTCGCCGCCCTGAACGGTGTATTCCAGCTTGATACCCATTTTCTTACCAACTGTTTCGTTCCATTCGTTAACATATGCGGTAATTACATCCTTTGAATGTGTATTACCCGACCAAGATGTAATGGTTGTAATGTCTGAACTTGCCTCCTTCTTACCGCAGCCACTCATTGCTCCGGCAAGCATTACCGCTGACATCGCAAGCGATAGAACTTTAATTGATTTTTTCATAAAATATTCTCCCTTTCTTATGCATATTACATAAATTTCTATTACTATGATAGCACATTTTGAACAATTTGTGAAGGGGACAATTTTTGTCCCCTTTTTTTATCCCCATTTTAAAAAACTGCGTTTTTATGCGGTTTTTTAAAACATTTTTTGTGTCCCCAATGTGAACCGCCTTTTTTGTGTTTCAAGAGTATTACATTAAGATTACTTTTGTATCTCTTTTCCGGCTTCCGGTCAAGGTCAATTCTCTCCTCTCGTTTGAATATTCTGTCAGTAATTTTCAAAAAATAGTTGTCTACCGCTTTATTTACATTATGCCGTCCTATACGCAGACATATATTGTAATCCACCGCACATTTTAGAAAATCACACAAAAAAAAGCGCATAAAAGCGCTTTTGCTATATTTGAATACCTCTATCGCATAACAAACAGACCCTTTATTCATCCAAATGATCTATAAACTCAAAAATCTTCAGCTCACGCAGCTGTGCAACCAACTCATTCATAGAGCTTGCTTCCATGCGTTTTAAAACTCGTTTTGCCATCTTCCGAACCGAATCAATCTCAATATATTTATCCGCCGCAATCTTCTTATAGCTGTTGCCGTAATACATCTCGCGCAGCAGCTCGTACTCGCCGGTGGATAGCTGCGAAATCTTGTTATAAAGGTATAAAAGCGACAGCTGGTTCCGCTGTACCTCCTGAGTCCGCTGAACGAGCTTTTGAGCAATTTCCGGCCGAAGAGAGCCGGTGTTATTATATACCTTTTTGATAGTATCCACAATTCCGTCAATAGGCGTAGTCTTTTCGCAGTAATCGTCGGCACCGTTGGCAAACGCTGCAAAAATATAGTCGTCATCATCAAAGCTGGTCAGCATAATTACCTTTATATGCGGGAAATTATCCTTAATGTCGCCGATTATATCAAGCCCTGCCGTTTCGGTTTCCATCCGTATGTCAAGCAGAAGTACGTCCGGAGAAGTCAGCTCCAGTAAATCAAGGCAGTCCGCCGCACAATATGCCGCACCCACCGGCTCAATATCAGGAAATTCGGCAAACTGTTCCCTAAAACCGTTACACAGGAATTTCGCATCGTCGCAAATTGCAACCTTGATTTTTTTATCCATGCTTCTTTCTCCCTTCATAATTATATACAGGCAGCACTATCTGAAACTCTGTATATTCGTTTTCTGTACCTTTTACCCGTATTTCGCCGTGATGCTGTCTTATCACATTCCAAACGTAGCTAAGTCCGACTCCGCCCGCCGTACTTGATTTTGTTGTAAAGAACGGCCGGAATATCCGCCGTAAATTTTTTCGCTCTACGCCGATTCCGTTGTCGATGACGGTGACCTGTACAAGATCTTCCTCCTGGAATACGCTTACCTTTATCCTTGCGTCGGGATTATTCTTCTTTTTCAGCGCTTCGGCAGAATTTACGAATAGATTTACAAACACCTCTATCAGATACCGCTCGTCACCGTAAACCGGCACATCAACCGTATCTGTCAGAAGATCCAGCTTGATACTTCCGTCCGACGGCAGCGACACCCGCTGCATCGCTTTATTAATACAGTATAAAAGGTCGGTGCGCTTAAATTTTATATTCGGCTTGCCCAAAAGGCTAAGAGTTTTTGTAAGCATCTCCATATACTCAGAGGCAATGCCCTTTCCTATTCCGGCGCTGTTCATAGCTCTTTCATAAGCGCCTTTTTCAATATATGTCTGAACAAGAGTAAACTGCTGCAATACGCCCAGAAATGCATTTTTGTACGCATGAAGAACCATGCTCATATCCTTTGCCTGGTTTCCGCGGCGCGGAAAAACCATCAGTCCACTTGACTTTTCCAAAACACGGAACGGACGGAAAATCAAGATGATAGCCATAAGCATAATAATCATAAGCCATAAGAAAATCTGTGAAAAATACACATGATTGTTTGTCTGAACATTCACCGGCAGCTTTGCCTCGTTTACATTATAAAACATGATGTCTTTAAAAACTCCCATAAAAAGAGAATAATATGCAAATATATTTATCAGCACCACGCATATAACCGAAACGATAATGTCCTTTCTTTTCACGAAAATAGCCGTCCGGCGGAGCTTCCATAACGCACACAGCACAGGTGCCGCCATGTATACGGCAAGAACTGCCTTATTGAACATATCGTTAAATTCCATGTACCGTTTCCACACGTATGTATTTTGGACAATATCATTTACCGTCATATAATAAATCATTCTGAAAACGTAGGGATCTGTAGTAATATACATATATATGCACGGAAGCAAAAGTATTACTGTTTTTTTCCACGTAAGCCGGTACAGATAACGGACATACAGAACTGCTGCTATCAGAAACATGAAGATTGAAAAGTTAAAAACGCGCACTATGGTGCTTAGCGGAAGACGTATTCCGTTAAAAAGAGCATAAATCCGAAATTCCATTCCTTTGCCTATAATCGCCAGCATGGTTTTTGAAAGATAGATCATGCCGATAATAACGTTAACGGCTATGGCAAGAAAATACATGCTTATAACCTTAGCAAAACCGTTAGTCCTGTACAGAATAATAAGACAGAGTATTATAAGAATCAGAAAAATTGCAGAAATAAGCACTTTCTCACCTCCGGCTGCATCACTGAATTTTAATATATCATATTTTTACCGCTATGTCAAGCAAGGGGCATTGCTGCCCCTCTCTTATAGCACAAACATAATATTGATAATCGTTATGATGTATAATTTTGATCGGCGTCAGAGGGTCTATTCCTCCAGCATCTTCAAAAGTTCCGGAACAGCCTTTTCAAATTCCACGCCGTACCAATGATTATCCCTGTCGGGCATGGTCAGCCTTATGCACAAAACCGTATAGTCTGCAGCAATTTCCAGCGCCCTTTTAAGAGTTTTTCCCCGCATAAGCGCACCTACACAGGCAGAAGCAAAAATATCTCCCGTTCCATGGAACTTCGCATCGATTTTCTCATTGAAATAATAGGAAAATTCATCCTTTTCTTTATTGTACATAGCTACGCCAAGCTTGTCCGGCTCAAATCCCACTCCGGTCAAAACCGCATATTTAGGTCCCAATGCCGCAAGTCTGCGCAGCATATCTTTAATATATGCCCGATCATATCCGCTTTCTATATAATCAGCGCCCAGCATAAAGGACGCCTCGGTTATATTCGGCACAATTATATCCGCCTTTGCGCACAAAGTCGCCATGTGTCGGGCAAATTCAGGCGTAAATCCGGGATACAGCATGCCGTTATCCGCCATTGCCGGGTCCACAAACGCCAGCGTCTTATCCGGCTTTGCAGAAATAAATTCCTTCATCAGGTCAATCTGCTCAAAGGATCCCAGATAGCCGGTATAAATCGCATCAAAATCAATTCCTTCGTTTTTCCAATGCGCAAAGATTTTAGGAATATCCTCCGATAAGTCACGGAAAGTGAAATTTTTAAATCCGCCTGTATGAGTGGACAACACTGCCGTAGGCAGAATTGCCGCCTCCACGCCCATCGCCGATATTATAGGCAGCGCTACGGTAAGCGAGCATTTACCAAAACAGGAAATATCCTGAATAGTCACAATTCTCTTCATGTTATATCATTCCTTTCTGAATTTATGTACACAAAAAGCCGCTTAAATAAGCGGCCTCTTTGTTTTACGCATCAATTTTTGCAAGCTTCAAAGCAAGCTGAGATTTCTTTCTGGCAGCGTTGTTTTTGTGCAGAATACCTTGCTTAACGCCCATATCCAACTTCTTTACAGCCTCGTTGAACAAAACCTTAGCCTCTTCAACATTCTTATTTTCAACAGCGGCTTCAAACTTCTTTACAGCAGTTTTAAGAGCTGTTTTATGCATTTGGTTAATCAAAGTCTTTTTTTCGATAACCAAAACACGCTTTTTCGCTGACTTAATGTTAGGCATAATCTTCACCTCCGAATATTTTAATACATAATACTTAAATATTCTATCACAATTAAGCGAAAAATGCAAGTATTTTTTTCATAATTTTAATATTTTTCTCTAATATCCCCTTACGCCCTCTAAGCTTTCATCATTTTCAATCCAGTCGCTGACATCAATTATCCGGAAATCCTGCTTATTATCCCGGATAATCACCTGTTTAATTCCGGCGTTAATTACCATACGCTTGCACATGGAACAGCAGCTGCTGTCGGCAACGATTTCACCGTCTGGCATCTCAAGGCCCACGAGATACAAGGTCGAATCAATCATCTCATGTCTCGGCGCGGAAATGATAGCGTTTGCCTCTGCGTGAACGCTTCTGCACATTTCATATCGTTCGCCCCTTGGAATCTGCATTTTCTGGCGTATGCATACTCCCAAATCACTGCAGTTTTTTCGTCCCCTCGGCGCTCCCACATATCCGGTAGAAATGATTTCATCGTTTTTCACTATAATAGCCCCGTAATTTCTGCGGAGGCAGGTTCCTCGCTCTGCCACCGTCTGGGCAATGTCCAAATAATAGTTATGCTTGTCCCGTCTTTCCATATGTACACACCTCACATAATTTTTTTCAGATATTCCAGCGACTTATAGCGCCGCTCACTTTTATGCAGAAGGTATCCCTCCGCAAGAACAGCCAAATCCCCCTTTACCTTATCGGAAATCTTAAAGGAAAAAATCCTCCTGTCATCAGCCGAAAGAATGTAGCAAAGCGCCTTATATACATCCGGAGAAATACACAGCATGTCCGGTCTTGCGCAATCGCCGCAGACTGTACCGCCGTCAAAATCAAAGGCGTCAAAATTATTCCGTGACCCACAGCATATACACCTGTCGGTAACGGGCATATATCCCGCAAGCTGCATAAGCTTCAGTTCAAATATCGCCTTTGCAACGGCAGGGTCAAGATTTTTATACGCCAGAAGATACAGGGTGTTTAACAGAAGGCTCAGCACATGTCCGCTGTCATCAGCGGCGATATCGCATATCAGCTCACACATATAATTTCCCAGCGCCAGACCTTTCAAATCCTCGCAAATAGGATAGAAGCTGTCGGCAATTTCCATAGCCTCCACCCTGTATATTGCGCCCTTTTTCCGGCTCAGCACAAAATCGGAGCAGCACATAACCTGCGCCCCCGCCTTCATACGGCTTTTTCTGCTCTGAACCCCATAGACGCAGGCAGATATAACACCCAGCTTATCGGTTATAAGCGTC
This sequence comes from Clostridiales bacterium, assembly GCA_029219925.1. GTDB lineage: Bacteria > Bacillota > Clostridia > UBA1381 > UBA1381 > UBA1738. Next base: position 6,576 of record JAQXUJ010000088.1, read on the forward strand.
AGTATGCAGTTTGCCTCCCCGTAGTCTGCCCGTCTTGCGACGATAGCCCTTGTTTTGACTGATTCCATTGTTTTTTATCCTCAATTTCCCTGTATAAAAGATAGGCGTCAATATCTCCCGTATTCTTAAATGCCGTCCATGACAAATCTTTAATCTCCATAAAATTACCCCCTTTTAAATATTATAGTTGGTAATTTTACAGCTCTTTATACTGTCACTTTTTGCTATTGTTCAAATCCGAAATTCTTTATCATTCGCTCCGAATTTCGCCAGTCGTCCTTGACGCGCACCCACAGCTCAAGATATACCTTTTTATCCAGCATTTCTTCAATATCCGCCCTTGCAAGCCTGCCTATTTTTTTCAGCATTTCTCCGTTTTTTCCGATAATAATGCCTTTATGACTGGCTTTTTCACAATATATCACCGCATAAATTTCGGTAATATTTTCCTTCTCATGCATTTTTTCGATTTCTATCGCAATTCCGTGAGGAACCTCTTTTTCCAAAAGCCACAGCATCTTTTCTCTGATCATTTCAGCGGCAACCTGCTTTTCCGGCTGGTCTGTCACCATGTCGTCATAATAAAATTTTGGTCCCTCCGGCAGCAAGTCCGCAATATCGCCCAGCAAAATATCCACTCCGTCGCCGGTTTTTGCACTTATCGGCACAATGGATTCAAACTCATGCAGATTGGAATAATCGGCAATGATCGGCAAAAGCGTGTCCTTTTTTACCGAATCCACCTTATTTATCACAAGTATGCACGGGGCGCCGGTTTTCCCGATATTTTTTGCTATTTCCCTTTCGGTATCCGACATCCTCCGGCTTGCGTCCACAACAAAAACCACCACGTCCATTTCGTTCATGGATTCATTTGCTGTTTTTACCATAACCTCGCCCAGCTTGTTATGTGGCTTGTGAATTCCCGGTGTGTCGGTGAAAACAATCTGATGCTCGTCGGTTGTATGTATGGCGAGAATCTTATTGCGAGTTGTCTGGGGTTTATCAGAAATAATTGCGATTTTCTGTCCCGCAACAGTATTTAAAAGGGTTGATTTCCCTACGTTGGGCATGCCGATAATTGCGGCAAAGCCTGATTTAAATTTATTTTGCATTTTTACCTCCGAATATTACAAAAAGTACGTCTGCCGTGCCTACGCAAAGGCACGGAATTAAAATTTGCGGAGCTGTGAATATATACGACAGTGTTTCTGCTATTTTCGTTAGATTACCGAAAAGACATATCCCCACAGCAATAGAAGTTATAGCAATCACCAAAACTGCGCCTGCTGCTGCGTCCTTGGCAAGCTTGGCTGTGGGTTTATGCTCGGAAGTGGCGGTATCCACAGCATTTTCCAGCGCCGTGTTGAAAAGCTCAGCGGAAATCACGGCGGCAATGTCCAATAAAAGCACAGCCCACTCTGTTCCCGTTATTCCGAAAAAATACGCAAAAATAATTATAAGATTTCCCACAGCAAAATGAAAGCGCAGATGCGCCTCCTGCCTAAGCGCCGCCCAAATTCCCTCAAGCGCATAATAAAAGCTCATATTAATCCTCCGTTCCGCCTTGCGTCGGCACAAATCCAACTTGAAAAAGAAGCAAGCAGATTGCCGCTTTGCAGCGAGCGGTGCTGTACGAGTATACCGCCCCGAGTAAAAAATGATAAGATGCACAGCTTATTTTTCACGTCAATCGCTCCTTCCGCAAATGCCGTGCCTTCATAGCAGGCAAAGCAGTTTTCCGCAGATATGCGCATATTTTGACGTTCCTATTATTCTCTGGTGATACCCATTTCCCGGAGAATTTCCTCCTGTCTTCCGAACATAATACGCTCTCCCTCGGGGTCGTCCACATGATCGTATCCGAGAAGATGCAGCATAGAATGAACGGTCAAAAAAGCCATTTCCCGCCTAAAGCTGTGACCGTATTCCGCAGCCTGCTCTACTGCGCGTTCGGCGGAAATTACTATATCTCCAAGCATCATCAAATCACCGTCGGAATCATAGTCACAGTCTATAATATCCCCGTTTTCGTCAAAATACAGCATAGGAAACGACAGCACGTCGGTGGCTCTGTCTATTCCCCGCTGAGTGCTGTTTATCTCCTTTATAGCCTCATTATCAACAATGGTAACACTTACTTCCGCATCAAAATCACATTCCTCAAATTCAAGGGTTTTTAATATCACCTGCTTTATAACCCCTTCAATTTCTGTAGGAATGACGACCTTCTTTTGTTCGTTCTCTATTATTATCTCTGTCATTTTTATGTTTTTTCTCCTGCTCGGTGTCGTATTTCTCGTATGCCTTAATAATCTTCTGTACCAGCGGATGGCGCACTACGTCTTTTTCGGTCAGAATGGAAAACTCAATGCCCTCAATATTTTTCAGCACTTTTTGGGCAACCTTCAGACCGGATTTTTTCCCCGACGGCAAATCTACCTGGGTAATATCTCCGGTAACAATAGCCCGCGAGCCGAAACCTATACGGGTCAGAAACATTTTCATCTGCTCCGGCGTGGTGTTCTGCGCCTCATCAAGAATTATAAAGGCGTTGTCGAGAGTTCTTCCGCGCATGTATGCCAGTGGCGCAACCTCAATCATTCCGCGCTCCTGATAACGCGCAAAGCCCTCTCCGCCCAGCATTTCGTACATGCCGTCATAAAGCGGCCTAAGATACGGGTCGACCTTGTTCTGAAGGTCGCCGGGCAGAAATCCCAGTTTTTCTCCCGCTTCAACCGCAGGACGCGTCAGAATTATCCGGCTGACCTCCTTGCTTCGCAAAGCGGTCACAGCCTTTGCAACGGCAAGGTATGTTTTTCCCGTTCCGGCAGGGCCGATTCCAAACACAATCGTATTATTATCTATCGCTTCAATATATTTTTTCTGTCCGAGGGTTTTGGTCTTAATCGGTGCCCCTTTATGGTTTACCGCTATGCAGTCGTCTCCCAGCAGCTTTAGGTCCACGCCGCCGTTTTCACGAACCATGGTTATAGCGTATAAAATTTTCTGTTCATCAATGGCCTCGCCCCGTTCCAAAACCTGCATCAGTATGCCGATTACCTCAGCCGCGCTGTCTACGCATTCCTCCTCTCCGGAGATTTTAATCACGTTTTCACGTGCTGCGATTGTCACCTCAAGACTCTTTTCCAGCAGTTTCAAATTCGCGTCAAAGCTGCCGAATAGTGACGCTAAATCAATGTCCGGCGGCATCGTTATCTGTCTTTGGTTCAATAAATTCCACCTCTTCAATACGTTTTTCCGTTCCGATTTGTTCAATAAACGTCATTCTGACGGTTACCGAAACGGTTTCATCATCTATTTTTTTCGCCTCCGCATGCTTTTCTACAAGCTGTGACGGCGGCAAAAGCTCCTTGGTTATTTCTCTTTCCAACTCGTTCTGTGCCAGTTCAACGGCAGAATCATAGGATATAGGCTCCTTTTTTACCTCATATTCACGGCATTGAGTAACCTTAATTCCCACGCCGATATAATCCGCACCGTAATATTTCGTGTCTGAATCATAGTCATCAAAGCCGACCTTTCCGAAGGAAAGCGGAATTTCCCACCTGAAAATCCGCAGAACCGCAAAGCGTTTTACCCTGCCCGTATAATATTTACAGCAGTAATACTGCTTATAAACACCGGAGCGCACATGCTCGCACACCGCCTCCACCGTGCCTCGGGAGTGCACCTGATAGCCCGGCTCATTTTCAAATTCATATGTGCCCGAAATAATGGTATCACCGGCGGCAACCGCCTGATTTTCGGCGGCAATACATCGTCCGCGGCGGGTAATAATCCGCTTTATAATCCCGCTTCGCATGGCAATAATATCGCATGGAGCATCAGGGTCGAAAATTTCTGGAGGGATTATATTCTCCCGCACGCGCACCACCGCCTTAGTGCCCTTAACATAGACCCATGCCCAGCATATATCATCGGTATTGCCGAGGATAATATTTTTCATTTCTATCGGAGTCCTAAGATTTCGTTTTAATGCCCCTTCGTATATACCCGAAAGCCGAACCGCCGCTGACAATTGCTGCATATCGCAGGTTTCCGCACCATCGTATTCAACCGTCCATATAAACTGCGACCCTACCATAAATATAAGCAATAATGCGAGCATTCCGATCAGAAATCCAATTCGTTTTTTCATGCGGCGCAAGACAAAAACCGCACCGTGCTTTTCGCAGATATGCAGCTTAGCCTGCGTCTTGACCCTTCGAACAAGAAAAAAATCCTCAGCCGGAATTTCGGTCAGGATACATTCTCCGGAATATCTCGTATTCCGAAGTCTCGCTCCCTCCGCGATAAACGCATTTAAAAATTCCTCTTTATTATGCCCCGATACTGACAGTATAACATATCCTTTTGCAAAATGGAAGATTTTTATTAAAAACAATTTGAAAAACCTCCGTTTTATATAAAGCGAACAGCATTAATTTTGCCGATTATTACAATATTTCCTTCGGAAACGGCGCGTATTTCAAAATCACTGCCCGAAATCTCGATAATGCCGGTTCGGAATTTAAGTTTTATATTTTCGCGCTTGTACTCTAAAAGGGCGGTATAATTTTCTATATAAATCTGCTCAGTTCCGATGATTACCGTGCGCAAAGCGCCCTTGACAACCTCGGCAGGCATTCCCATTGCGTCGGAAATATTACCTAAAATATCCAAAGTTTATCACCTCTTGTGAAATTATATGCTATATTTCGGGCGTAAATGTCATAATCATTGTGTAGGAGGTGGCTGTATGAAACGGCTTGTTCCCTATCTTATTATTATTCCTGCGGCTCTGCTCATGATAATTTTCCCCAAAATGGCGGTAGGCTGCGCAGGAAATGCCTGTCGTATGTGCGGCGAGATAATCATCCCATCGCTGTTCCCGTTTTTTGTATGCTCCGGACTTCTGGTTCGGTCAGGGCTCGCCGAACGTGCGGCAATATTTGCAAAACCGATAATGCGCCCGCTTTTTAATATTCACGAAAACGGAGCAGCAGCCTTTATCCTGGGTATAATCAGCGGTTATCCGCTGGGTGCGGTGACGGCATGCGAGCTTTACGACAAGGGATGCATCACAAAATCCGAAGCGGAAAGGCTGCTTGCCTTCTGCAATAATTCCGGACCGCTGTTTATTCTGGGCGCAGTAGGCTCGGCAATGTTTTCAAGTGTATCCGCGGGAATTATTCTATATACCGCTCATTTGCTTGCAGCCGTAAGCGTGGGGATTATATTCCGTTTCTACCGAAACACCGGAAATTACGTCAAAAAAGTCCCTTCAAAAACAGAACTTAAAGGTTTTTCGGAAATATTCCCGGCTGCCCTTTCCGCTGCTGCGGACAGCATGATTAC
>JAQXUJ010000089.1 GCA_029219925.1 Clostridiales bacterium
ATACTTTTGGGGGTCGCACACGTAAGGGAAATTTTTCACTTCAAAATATCAATCACTTACTAAGCAAACATCTGCTCATTATCTTAAAACTTTATCATCCCACCGTAGCGCTAAAAAAACAGTCCCGAAGGTATTTCCTTAGGGACTGTTTTCTCTGTTTAGTCAAATATAAGCATCAATTTATTCAACTACAATCGCTTTTGTGCCGCTGATTGAAGATGTGTACGAACCTGCCGGCAAAGTAAAGCTGAAGCTATAGTATCCACTGCCGTCTGCCTTGGCAGAATCTGCATATACCACTTCATTTGCCGAATTGTAAACAACTATTGCCGCGTCAGAATCAGCTTCTGTATTGCCGCGGAGAGTGACTGTATTGCCATTAACGGCGGTATCTGAAACAGCCACGGACGATGCATTAGTAAACGCTGTCATTTCGTCAACCCACAGCATTACCTTTAGTTCGTCTGCATCTGCAATATCTGTATCAGACAGATCTACTGTGAAATCCTTGCTTGGCTCAAGCGTATGTTCGCTGAAATATTTGCAGTCTGACAAGCTTCCGTCCTTATAAATTGCTACGGGCACATTGCCTGTAAAGGATATAGGAGAATTTATGACTACCTTGTTATTTGTAACACTTACATTTATACTATTTGTTATTGCCTCATAGAAGCAATCTGCAAACCGATAGTATGCGGCCGGCTTAAAGTGCAAGCCATCATAAAGGAGGTCGTAATCCTGCATGTATTCATATATATCTACATACGGGATATTTTGTTCCTGTGAAATCCTCTGGATAATTGGTCTGATATATTTCGGAACCTTCATATCCGGATTTTCAGCAGTGCCTCTGATGGGAGGAACCGCAAGAATGAACTGTGTATCTGCACCATATGTGTTGCGGTAGGTGTCAATCAAAGACAAATAATCCTCATAGAACTTCTTGTTTGCAGCCTCGGTTGCAGCCGAATCATTGTCGTTCCATCCGAAGTCGTTCGTTCCAAGCATAATGATTGCTATGTCCGCATCAATTTTTAAACTTTCCTCATACATGTCAGATGTGGTATATGAAGGATTTCCGCTTGTATATCCGTTCATCAACCTGTATCCCGGCTTGCCGAAGTTATGAACCTCATAATCCTCGCCAAGAAGTACTCCAAGTCTTAACGGCCATGTATGGTAAGCAACGCCGCCAAGCCATGTGCCTGTGTTACTGTCGCCGATAGCTGCAATAACCGTCTTATTCTGTGCCGGCGACTTTACACCAGCCTCATTTGACGACACTACCTTAACCGGACTGCCGCTTGCCTCTGTACCCTCGTAAATAATAACTCTTGTTTCAGCATTATCTGGTACATTTACCGTATATCTTTCACCCTCAGATCCTATCTTCCTTTCAGACGGCGTACCAATCATCTTGCCGTCCGCATTGTAGAAGGATGTTATCGCCGCTACGCTTGTAATACCTCTCTTAACCTTTGCCGGAACAATATTTACCGAAGCTGTACCATCGCCGTTATCGGTAAGAATTTTTGGCATAACCTCAGCCGTTACTGATAAATCGTCATACCATGCTTCACTTCCCGACCACAGAGCAACAGGGTATTTTGCCGCTGCGAGAATACCGTCGGTGTCGGTGAATGATGTTTCATAGGTTCCTGCACTTGTTACAACTCTTACGGTAATATTATTTCCGTTTATTTCTGCGCTGTAGGTCTTAGTACCCGCTGTATTTCCGAATTTATCATCCGTTTCATGCTTATAAGCTACCATAGAGCGAACACCGTCAACGCATTTCACAACATACGGTGCACGTCTGGGATAGCCGGTCACAGCACCGCCATACATGGCGGAATCCTCAGTCGCATCCCACCAGTCGCCGCAGCCTATTTCATAATAGCTGTCCTCGTCCCCGCTAACTGCAAAACGAATACCGATACGGCAGGATTCGGAATAATCAGTCGTTACCTGCACAGACTTCAACGTCTTCATTTCACTGTTTTCAAGCTCCATATTAGCCGCTGAAACAGGATTTACACTTGCCGCATCTGCACCGGTCGGTTTTTTCCCTTCCGGATATGATGTTCCGGTACAGAATTTCTTTGTAATAGGATTAATATATGCGCCGTTTGCGCCTGTGTCGGATACTTTCTTCGACAGCACCCACTTAAATTCGCCGTTATTCGCAACTGTCAAGTCATATTTGTTTGCATAAACGGAATTTTTCTTGTTAACGGCAGCATTCCGGCTGTCATAGCCTCCGAACAGGTCGGTAAATGTAACCGTGCCGTCATCATTTTCTGTAATATATGTTTCGTTGTCCGTTTGAATATCTATATCTTCAAGCTTAAGGTCGCTGGTTTCCTGTGTAACGAAGATATTATCAAAATAAACGTAGTTTGATCCCTGTCCTGCTGCGAATACAGCCATCTTGTATCCGTCATAGCTCATATGCGTAAAGGTTACCGGACGATCGTCATAGCTTCCTGTCTGAACAACAGTGCCGTCCTGAGTCTGTACTGTCCAGCTTATAGTACCTTTTTCCACAGTAACTACTGCCGTATACCATACCTCTTTATTAAGCTTATTGCTGCTTACAATATTTCCTGCGCCGTCATTTGTGGAAATGGCAGCGTCCAGACGGCTGTAAACACCGTTAACCATCTTATAGAGCGTTGTACCGTCAGCGCCGCCGTTATTATTGTCTCCGGCAAAGAACAGCTCATAGAAGCTTCCGTCCAGAATATTAAACCGTATTCCTCCGCCGCCTTGGTTATTTACGCGGTAGTAATTAAATCTGTATGTATAAATATCATCCTGATTGAAGTTTGCGGTTTCGTTCTGAACCGTAACGCCTCCGCCGTTATAGTTATGCGCAAATCTTGACTCGACCTTAACAATTCGTCCCGGTCTTCCGGTTGGGTCTTCAATAACAGAAAAATTTGCATTCCCGTCATATCCGCCGCCTACCGCTTTCCAGTCATCCGAAAGCATCGTTCCGTTTTTAGCATCGGTTACAAGGTCAACGTCCTCAAAGGTTTCAAATACCGGGCCGCCCGCATACTCGGAATAATCGGTTCTGTCGCGATTAACAATTGTCCTTTTCGCATTATCAAACCATGCGAATTCATTAAACTGTCCGCCGGCAAATAAGCCTGCGTAGGTATTCACATCGCTCAGAGGTTCGCTGTCTGTCCATGAGCCTGTCTGCCATATTTCGCCTGTGCTGATATCGGTAACCTTCCAGGCAATAGCGCCGTTATTGTTTATCACGCTTATACGATACCACTTATTCTCCGTTAGGAGCTGGTTCTCACCCGCATTTGCATTCTGGGAAAAACTAACGTTTGAGTTATCAATAGCTGTATATGTACCATTTACGCATTTTGCAAGCTGCCAACCCTTTCCGTTGCCGTCCGTTCTTTTAAAGAACAGCTCATAAAAGCTTATGCCGGCGTCTGTCTTGGAATAATTAAAGCGAATTCCTCCGCCCGATGATGTGCTGCTTCTCTTGAAGTCAAAGGAATAATTTACCTCATTTGAAACCGGCATACGCCACGATGTATTAATTGCCGTAGGTAAGTTGTTCCAGTCGCTGTATACTGCTCTTGATTCAAGCTTTAATACCTTGCCGTGCGTGCTGTCACTTGAAGATAAATCCTCGATTGCAGCTGCTGCACCAGAACTGTTTGTTGTCAGAGTCCATGGACCGGTCAGCGTTTTAAATTGCTTGCTGTCAAGAATTTCGGCTATTTCGGCAAAGCTTTCAAAATTGCCGATGTCTATTTCAGCCTCCGTCACATTAATATTATCAAAATATGTATACGATCCGCCCTGGCCTGACGCAAAAAATGCAGTCTTCATGCCATCAGCCTGTATAAAATTAGGATCGCAGAACATACCGTGCTGATACAGGCTTGGCTTACTCAAAGTCACGCCATTATACGTTGATGTATTTTGATATACATCCCATGAAATTGCACCGCCCGAAACACTCAGCTTTACCGTATACCATTCATCATAAATAATCGCATTATTGCCGGTCCAATACGTACCGGTTCCAATATCGTCGCCGGAATATATATCAGCAGCCAGTTGTTCACGCGAGCCGTTTGTAACCTTGCTCAAAATTACCCCGTTTTTATCTGATACAGTCCTTGTAATGTAAAGCTCATAGTAGCTGGATGCTGAGCCGCTTCCAAAATAGTTAAAACGTATTCCGCCTCCACTATCCGACTTGCGCTTGATATCAAACTGATATGTATATGCCTTATCAGCATTTGTTGTAAGTCCGGAATTATACAGCATCGGGAACATGCTGCCGTTGGACGTTGCCCACGCCGATCTCGCCTCAACCTTCAGTACATTTCCATGGTCTGCGTCATCTTCCGCCACAGAGAACTTACCTTGTTTGTCATATCCCTGCCATTGTCCTTCGCCTTTCGGAGGAATTATCCAGTTACCGGCAAGAGTTGTGTCTGTGCTGCCCGCAGTCATTTCGTCCGTTGCGGTGTAGGACTCAAATCCGTCTTCAAACAAAGCAGAGCTGCTGTTCTCAGCCCATGCTGAAACGGGCATTATCCCCGCCGCAACCGCAATAACGGTTAATGCAGCCGTAAGTTTATTTTTCATTTTACCATTTCCTTTCTGTATATTTTTATATTATAATTTTATCATGTTAGAAAACAATTAACAATGGACAAATTTTGTACATATTTTTCTACAAAAAAACGGCGGAAAACTCTTAATGTCTTTCCGCCGCTGTATACACTTGTGTTAATGCCGCAAAACCGATATAGAATTATATAAATTCATAGTTTATGCGATTAAATATACTCTTCT
>JAQXUJ010000090.1 GCA_029219925.1 Clostridiales bacterium
CTGTACGTAGAGGTCATCGAGTTCTTCCGCCGGTTCTCCCTCAAAGCTGACATATCCGTCCTCCTTCATGTCATACAGGAACATGAACATGTCGATAAGAGGCACTCCCGTATCGTCAAGATTTCCCGCCAATCTGCTGTATTCCTTGTGTTCAGCCGCATACACGGCGTAAAGCGTTTTTGACAGCTCGATATCAATATTTGTAAGCTCGGCAAACTGACGGGGTGTAAGGCTGTCGGTGAGAACATATCCGTCCTTTGCCTCTACGTTGGACAGACCGGTTATTGAACCGATTTCATCATGTTTTTCAAGCTCCGCAATAAGCTCCTTCTCCTTGGCGTAGTCCCCTGCAGGTACTATAATCGCCGCGATATTATCGCTGCCGAATTCCGATTCAATCATTTCCTTTGCAATCTGCGCTTCATTTTTTCGGTCAGTACCCGATGAATTCAAATCGTACACATACGGGCAATTTGATGAAAGAAAATATCCCGCAACAATAATTCCGACAAATATCGGCGGAACCACCATGCGCAGCTTATAAACGATACTGCCCAGACCGGAAATATCGGGAACGTGATTTTTATGCGGCGTTTTATCGATATATTTACCAAACAGCATTAAAAGACAAGGCATCAGCGTAAATACTGCCAAAAGGCTGAAGCCGATAGATTTTATAAGGGACAGTCCCAGGTCAAAACCGATTTTAAAATGCATGAACATCATTGCCAAAAGACCTGACACAGTGGTAAGACAGCTGGAGGATATTTCCGGAATGGATTTTGCCAGGGCATAAATAACCGCTCCACGCCGGTCATTAAACTGTCTTTCCTCACTGTAATGGTGAATCATGATAATCGCATAATCGATAGACAGCGCCAGCTGCAATATGGCGGTAACCGAATTGGATACAAAAGATATTTCGCCCAAAAGGTAATTTGTGCCCTTGTTAAGCACCGCTGCTCCTATGAAGGTAAGAATAAGAACGGGGACCTCCATATAAGTACGCGACGTGAACAAAAGCACCGAAACAATGATGACCGCCGCCACAAGAAGAACCGTGTTCATCTCTGCGTCAAGCGCCTTGGAATCATCGGAATCACTCTCCGAAATATATACGTCGTACTCTGACAAAAGCGACCTAATCGCCTCATATGTACCCGTAGTTTTTTCGTCGCCGCCTTCGCTGTCCAGGGTAATGTCATACAAAGCGCAGCCGTCTTTATAGTGGTCCTCGGTATCGTCAAAATCAACAATACTCACACCCTCAACGCTTCTTATCCTGTCCGCAATATTTTCCGCTTCGTCATAGGTTATATTTATAACCATAGCCTTTGAAGCAGCATAGGTTATAAATTCATCGTTCATGATGGTAAGTCCCCGGCGTGTTTCTGTGCTGTCGGGCAGGTATTCGGTTATGTCGTTGCAGACATTAACCCATCCCTGTGATACCATAGAAAACGCGAACGCGGCAATGTATAACAAAAGTATAATACCCTTTTTATCGACAATAACCGTTGACAGCTTTACAAAGAAGTTGTCATCATTGTTCTGTTTCAAATTAATCCTCCATTTCGCCTCTCCATACAGCATATGTAATATTCAAAAAAGAAATAAATATCCCTGCATCTTAGGTCGTGGCGCCGTTATTTCGCACCTTCCCATGTAAAAGAAAATGTATGCGCTGCTTATTCTGTTATATCATCTTACATCAATACTGTTTTTTTTACAACAGACGAAAAAAGGTATGTGTACAAAATTTGTGCATATTTTTAAATCTGTCTGATTTTCAAGTAGTCTTGTCCGGCATTTTTTTGCCATCAACGGCGTCTATGGCATTATCAATATTAACATCGAACAAAATTCCGGTTTTTCTCAGAACCTCACCAAAATCCTCCTGCATACCGGTGTCTATCCATTTACTTACCAGACCGAGAAGGGCATAGCAATAGAAAGCTGCCACAAATTCCAGGCTGTCCTGTGCAATATTCCGGTTTTCCGCCTTTCTGAATACAAATTCCGATACGACACCGTAAATTGCCTTTTCAAGATATTTGTCAAGCTGATGGCGTTTTACCGAATTATGCAGATGATAGATTGCCTTTTTGTTTTTCAAGGCAAATTCCGCCACCGAAAGCAGTCCGTCGCTCCAGGAGGGATACGGATTTTTATGCATTTCGGCAAGCCGGTTTATTTCGTTTTGCAGGATTTCATCCACAAGGGCATATATATCCTGAAAATTATAGTAAAATGTGTTTCGGTTTATTCCGCAGTCATCGGCAATATCCTTTACCGTAATCTTATCGAAGGGCATCTCGTTAAGCAGCTTCATAAAGGAATTCATTATTGCCTGTTTTGTAAATTTTGACATAGACATCTCCTTCCGAAAATGAGATTAACATATTATAACACATTTTATGCTTATTTTCAACATTTTCTTTAGGCAACATCAACCTAAGCCCATGTAAAAACTGTCCTAAAATTGAAAAATTACCCGTCATTTACATAAAATGACGGGTAATTTTATTCAAGACCTAAAAGTCTTGCCGCATTGTCATAAAGTATTTTTTTTCGCTGTTCATCAGACAGAGGAATTTTCATAAATCTGTCCAGCTCGGTTTTCAGATTCCACATGGGATAGTCCGTTCCGAACATTACTCTGTCCTCACCGTATGCATCAATAAATCTCCGCGCAGTATCAATATCCACGGCAAACAGCGTAGATGATGTATCTACCATAAATTTTTCATAATTTGCCAGTGTTTTTACCGCCTCTTCCCATACGGAATATCCGCCGAAATGGGCGCCGATAAAGGTCAGGTCGGTATAAATGTCAAGAATAGGCTTGATACGGTTGGGATTAGAGAAATCATACCGGGAATCGCCGCAGTGCATAAGCACCGGAAGTCCGTGAGCTTCACACAGCTCGTAAATTTTCAGCATGCGGTAATCATCCATTTTAAATCCCTGAATGTCGGGATGCAGCTTTACGCCCTTCAACCCCAGCTCCATGATTTCGTTAAAATCAGCCTCCAAAGCTTCGCTTGCCGGGTGCATTGTTCCGAATCCGGTCATTTTTCCGCCGCTGTTTTTCACACTTTCTGCAATAAAATGATTTATTTTTGACACCTGCTGAGGCGATGTGGCCACCGACTGCACAAGAAAGTGCGTAAATTCCGCCTTTTCACCCTCGGACAGCAAGGTTTCCACCGTTCCGTCCATGAGAGAAATTGTATCGTAAAATTTTCCCGTGGCTGCCGCCGCCTTAACCGCTATTTTTTCCGGATAAATATGGCAGTGCGCATCAATAATTTTGTACATAAAATCAAATCCTTTTAGTCAATCTTAACCGTCCAGCCGAATTCGTCGGCAGTTCTTCCCCATTGCAGGTCGGTCAAGGTATCGTAAAGCATCTGTGTGGTTTCTCCTATTTTATTGTCGTTTATTACGTAGGTTTTGCCCTCATAATAAAGCTCGCCAACCGGCGAAACAACTGCGGCAGTACCACAGCCCCAGAACTCCTCCATCTGACCCTTTTCCAGAGCGTCAATAATCTCGTCAATGCTGATTTTGCGCTCTGTCACTCTATAACCCTTTGACTTAAGCAGCTCAATAATGGATTTTCTCGTAATTCCCGGAAGAATTGAACCGGTCAGCATGGGAGTTATAATCTCGCCGTTAATCTTCATCATGACGTTCATTGCGCCGACCTCTTCAATATATTTTCTCTCTACGCCGTCCAGCCACAGAACCTGCGTAAATCCTAATTTTTCCGCCTTTTCTCCGGCACGGGTTGCAGCCGCATAGTTTCCGCCGCACTTTGCATATCCCGTTCCTCCGCGTACAGCTCTTACGTCCTGGTCCTCAATCATAATCTTTACCGGGTTGATACCCTCTGCATAATAGCTGCCTGATGGGGACGCAATTATTATAAACAGCGCATTCTCAATGGAATGAACACCCAGATGCTCGTCCGTTCCAAACAGGAAGGGTCTTATGTACAGTGATTCGCCTTCACCGTAAGGAACCCATTCCTTTTCGCACTCAACAAACGTCAGAATAGCCTTGAGCATATCCTCCTCCGGCATAAGCGGCAAGCCCAGTCTTTCTGCGGAATTGTTCATTCTCCGCACATTTTCAATAGGTCTGAACATCTGAACGCCGCCGTCGGCTCTTCTGTACGCTTTCATTCCCTCAAAAATTTCAGCTCCGTAATGGAATACGGTTGACGCCGGATTTAACGTAAGATTTTCAAAAGGAACAATTCTTGCGTTATACCAGCCCTTTTGGCGGTTATAGTCCGCCATAAACATATGGTCTGTGAAGAGCTTGCCGAAGCCGAGATTCTTTGTCTGCTTCTCCTTCGGCACCTTTGTTTTAGTAATTTTTATTTCCATTTTTATCCTCCATTCCGCCGCTTTTTGCTGCGGCAATAAAATTTGTAAAGCGTTATTAACGCTGATTTGATGATTTATTCCTTGGTAACAATGCCGTCAACTTTTTTAATTCCCAGCTTCTTTGCGGCGTCGTCGCGCATTTTAAATTTAAGTATCTTGCCTGCCGCATTCATTGGGAAGCTGTCAACAAAATCAATATATTTCGGAACCTTATGCTTTGCCATATGGCTCTTGATATAATCCTTCATTTCCTCGGCGGTCATGGTTTCGCCTTCCTTCAGAATAATGCACGCCATTATTTCTTCGCCGTACTGCTCGTCGGGAACGCCTATAACCTGAACATCCTTGACTTTTTCGTTAGTATAGATAAATTCCTCAATTTCCTTCGGATAGATATTCTCACCGCCTCGGATAATCATATCCTTAAGACGTCCCGTAATGCGGAAGTTACCTTCGGGAGTGCGCAGTGCCAAATCTCCTGTATGAAGCCAGCCGTCCTTGTCAATGGCTGCGGCGGTTTCCTTGGGCATTTTGTAGTATCCCTTCATTATGTTATAGCCTCTTGCCACAAACTCGCCCGTTTCATTATCGCCCAGCTCTTCGCCTGTTTCCGGGTCGATAATTTTACACTCGATTTCCGGCATTGCACGTCCGACTGTTGACACACGCACCTCAATGGGATCATCGGTGCTGCTCATGGTACATCCGGGCGACGCCTCTGTCTGTCCGTATACAATAGTGATTTCCTTCATGTTCATCTTATTGATAACATCGTTCATTGCGGAAATCGGACAGGGCGAGCCTGCCATAATTCCCGTCCGCATATATGAAAAATCCGTCTTTTCAAAATCCGGATGGGATAGCATGGCGATGAACATGGTCGGCACGCCGTGGAATGCCGTGATACGTTCCTGGTTTATGCACGCAAGAGCCGGCTTCGGCGAAAAATACGGCAACGGCAAAAGTGTTCCGCCGTGGGTCATTGTTGCCGTCATGGCAAGCACCATTCCAAAGCAATGAAACATTGGCACCTGAATCATCATACGGTCGGCAGTGGACAAGTCCATACGGTCTCCGATACACTTTCCGTTATTTACAACATTATAATGAGTCAGCATAACGCCTTTAGGGAATCCCGTGGTACCTGACGTATACTGCATGTTGCATACATCATGCACATCAACCTTCGCCGCCATTCGGAATACTTCGCTTAATGGCACCTGCTGTGCCTTTGACAGGGCATCCTCCCATGTCATGCAGCCCTTTTGGGTATAGCCAACGGTAATAATATTACGCAGAAACGGCAGACGCTTTGAATGCAGCTGCTCTCCCCTTTTGGTATTTTCCAGTTCGGGGCACAGCTCCGCCATAATTTCATTATACCTCGAATCACGCCATCCGTCAATCATAATCAGAGTATGAGTATCGGATTGCTTTAAAAGATACTCTGCCTCATGAATTTTATATGCCGTATTCACCGTTACCAGCACCGCACCCAGCTTAACCGTCGCCCAGAACGCAATGTACCATTCCGGCACATTCGTCGCCCATACCGCCACGTGCGTCCCCGCTTTTACGCCCAGCGCAATTAACGCACGGCAAAATTCGTTGACGTCGTCACGAAATTCCGAATATGTCCTTGTGTAGTCAAGGGTGGTATATTTAAACGCAAGCTGGTCGGGAAATTCCTCTGCCATTCTGTCCAGAACCTGCGAAAAAGTCTGCTCTATCAGCGCATCCTTTTTCCAGACAAACTTGCCGGTTCCCGCATTGTTTTCGTAAAGAGTGTGCTTTGCCCGGGAGAACTTCTCATAACGCGACATATAGCTTACAAAATGCGGAAAAATAATATTCATGTCGTCAATATCGCTGTCCCATGAGGGGTCCCATTCTATCGACATAAATCCGTCATAATTAATCGATTGCAGCGCGCTTATTATATCCTTAATCGGCAGCGAGCCTTCGCCTACAAGGCTGTAGGAGCCTTCGCCATCGGAATCCTTCATGTGAATATGCTTAATATATGCGCCGAGATTTTTCACCGTGCTCTCCGGAGCCTCTCCGGCTATACGGTACGGATAATGCAAATCCCACAGCGCCGCCAGATTATCGCTTGCAAACCCTGATATGGTTTCGGCAAGAATTCCCGTATCCGCGAAAACTCCTACCGTTTCGATAAGCAGCACTACGCCGTTTTCCTCAGCCCTGCAAAGTGCGCCGTCTAAAAACTCTTCCGCGGCATCAACGCTTTCCATTGCCTTGACTCTTATGTAATCGGTATGCAGTACACGGCAGGTTTCGATACATTCCTCCAGCTCTTCCATGGCGGCTTTCGGGTCGCCGGAAATATCACTTACCATATCTATACAGGAAATTTTAATTCCGTTTTCTATCAGCTTATGATAAAAATCTGCCGCACCGGAAATTTCCTTTACGTTATGGATTTCTATGCCGTCGAATTTGTATTCACGGGCAATTTCAATAAATTCATCAAGACTTGTATCTGTCCATCTGTTAGTTGAAAATGACAAATTCATTGATTATACCTCCTCAAAGCAAATTTTATTAAGGGCGTTAATGTAGGCGTTAATACTCGACTCCACAATATCTGTGGAAACTCCCTTGCCGGAATACAGCTTTCCGCCGGAACGGAGCTTCACCACCGTCACGCCCACAGCCTCTCTGCCCTCGGTTACAGCCTGAATCTGGAAATCGTCCAGTTCAAAATGCCGTCCGACAATCTGCTCAATGCACTGGAAAGCCGCGTCGATCGGCCCATCGCCTACCGTCATTCCGCTGAATTCCTCCCCTTCCTTCAAAAGAGTCATAACGCAGGAGGCATTTATAATATTTCCGCTGTTTATAACATAGTTTTTAAGCTTATATGTAGGCGTGGTCTGCATTGCGGCACTGGCAATAATGACCTCCAGCTCCTTTTCCGTTACCCTCTTCTTCTTCGCAACCTTCACAAATTCATCATATACGTTTGAAATGTCCTCCTCGGAAAGGTCATATCCCATCTTCCGTACAAGGGCGGAAATGGTGTTAATATCGTCCTTTTCGCTGAGCACTATGCCGCTTGAACCGTTGCTTTGGGCATCTTCAAGGCTTCCGCGGGTGGTTCCCATTTTATTGATTATATGCTCAAGCTCGGTGTATGCAAGATTGGAATAAATTCCAATGCTGTCGCCCTTTGACTGCATAATCCTCGCCGCGTCGGTCAGCTTTGGCAATGCTGTGCCGGAAATTGCCGTCTTAATTCCGCATGCGCCGCCGGCAATAGCCGAAATCATGCATGCAGCCGCCATGGAAAGGCTGTCCGAACATTCTGCGCACACATTGACATCCTTTATTCCGTCAACGTTTTCGCAAACCTGCTTTACAAAACCTCCGAATTCCTCCGGCAGCATTTCTCCGGCGCTGTCGCAGATTGTTATTGTCGTTGCGCCGGATTTAACGGCGGTTTCAATTGCTTTATATAGAAAATCCGGCTCGCTGCGTGTTGCGTCCAATGCGGAAAATTCCACGTCGCCGCATACCTCGGCACACCTCTTCACAAGGCTTTCAATCATTTCCAGTACCGCAGCCGGCTTCTTTCCGCACATATATTCCATCTGAACGCTGGAAGTCGGCACAGCAAGATGAAGTCTGAACCTCTTTGCCCCCGAAAGAGCCTTTGCCGTCATCTCTACCGATTCCTCACTGTAATCAACATTACAGGAAATCATGCTGTTTTTGAGAAGCGGTGCGATTGTGTGCAAAAACAAAATGTCGGTTTTTGTATTTGTGATTTTTGCCGTTTCAATCACGTCTGCACGAACTCTATCCATCTTTTTTGCGCAGTCAATCTTTTCCTTAAAGCTCATCACACCGTTTTTTTCGCTTTCCCTCAGCGTTACGTCGGTTACAAATATCCTTTGCATAACATTTCTCCTTATCACTCTGCGTAATATAAAAAAACAGGAATTTTCGGCTGTCACCGTAAATTCCTGAAATCCATCAACTTATTCCGCATAAAATAATATTTCAGATACGACAAACAGCGCTGTTATTTTCTCCGAATAGGATAAATAGGACAGCGCTAAG
>JAQXUJ010000091.1 GCA_029219925.1 Clostridiales bacterium
AACGCTGTCCAAGGACAGCTTATTTATTCTATCATATCTTTGAGCATTTGTCAAGGCTTTTTTGAAACTTTTTTTATTTTCTTTCTCCCGTCTCTCTCAAAGACAGCTTATTCATTATATCACCCTTGGTTTCCTTTGTCAAGTACTTTTTTATTTTTTTTCGTTTTTTGCATAAAAAACCCGAATCATGCGCTTTATAAGCTGCTTTACCCTCACCAGATGCCGGCGCATAAGCTGTTTTCTGACCTGTTTCTTACAATATTTCAGATATTTTTTATCTGTACATGCGATGTATTCATCACCCCGGTAGTATCCTTCCGCAACTGCAAGAATATTCTTATCCGTTATACCATATTCTCTTGCATACTGATTATCCCCGCACATAATATATGAGCCGTCCCTGTCTATGCCGACAACGCGATGCAAAACAAACTGACCGTTTTCACGCCTGTACAGCGTAAGGTCATATTTTCTAAGACGTTTGGGTGGGCTTGTTATAAGAACAGTATCCAGATTTTGTCTAATCATAGGGAGCATGCTTATTCCTTTTGGAGCAAAACGTACTTTTTTCCCCGCTTTAAGCTGTTCTGCCATCAGAGGCCACATTTCAGTAAGCCGTACTTCCTTTGACTCCATCATAAAATAAGCAATTCTCCCTCTTTAAGCTTAGTGATAAATTCATCAATATCGGCTTTTGCCGTGTTTTCGTCAATATCATATTCCTTAAGCAAAGCAGACAGAAGCTCATCTACCGTTATATCCTTCGAAAGCAGATTCCATAAAAATGCACCGGTTTCATTAACGGTAATCATTCCGTTAAAATCAACAGCTTCTTCACCTACTCCTATTATAATGTAATTTCCCGCCACCTTGCGCAGCACAAATCCGTCTTTGACTTTCATAAAATAACCTCCTATATTAGTAATTATCAAAATAATTATTATTATCCACCTATTTTACAATCCAAACCCGATTTTTCCGCAGCAGCAAGCAGTCTGTACATCTTTTCTTCTTCAATGAGCGGTAAATCAGCAAGCTCATATTTCCTTCCCAGTGCAGAATACTTATCCATTCCCAGCCGATGATACGGAAGCAGATTCAGCTTTTTCACCCCGCGCAGGCTTTTCGCAAAAAATGCTATATCGGAAATTTCTTTCTCGGTATCATTAAATCCGGGAATCACCGGAACACGGATAGTTATATCCGAATGTTCCTCCGCTGCACGTCGAGCATTTTCCAAAATTCTCTCATTTGACTGTCCGCAAAAATGCATATGCTTTTCATTATTAATATTTTTTATATCCATAAGCACATGGTCGGTCAGAGTCAAATAGCTGCGGTAGATTTCCCATGTTGAAAATCCGGTCGTTTCGATTGCAGTTGACAGTCCGGCATTTTTTGCCGCCTCAAGCAGTGCAAGACCAAACTTCGGCTGAAACAAACATTCCCCTCCCGACAGCGTAATTCCCCCGCCGGAGCGCCGGTAATAGGGCAAATCCTGCATAATCTCCTCCATTACCTCCGAAACTGTTACATCTCGTCCGACAATCTTATTCCTACCGGCAAAATTCATCTCCTGTATATCGTGCTTCTGTCCTTCGGGGTTACAGCACCATTTACATCTCAGCGGACATCCCTTCATGAAAACAATGGTGCGTATACCCGGTCCGTCATGTATTGAATATCTCTGAATATCAAATATTCTACCTGTTACTTCATTTATATTGCTCATAGTAAATTACCTGTTAAAAGCCTGTTCGGTTCTGTTAATTATATCGTCCTGAAGCGACCGTGAAAGGGTGGTAAACAGAGCGGAATATCCTGCAACACGCACAACAAGACTCTTGTATTTTTCGGGATGGTTCTGGGCGTCAATCAAAGTCTCACGGCTGACTACATTAAATTGCATATGCATTCCCTTCTGGTCAAAAAATGCTCTGATATAAGCAGCAAAATTTTGCAATCCTGTTTGCCCACGCAGTGCCGATGGGTGGAACTTCTGATTATACAGCGTTCCGTTTGAAGCAATGCCGTGATCCAGCTTTGCCACGGAATTTGCCGCCGCCGTCGGTCCCTTCACGTCCCTGCCTGAACAGGGTCCTACACCGTCCGCAATCGGCGTCGAAGCAAGTCTTGCGTCGGGAGTGGCTCCCGTTTGCTGCCCTAACGGAACATTTGCTGAAACCGGATACAATCCCGCCTGATACTGTCCTCCGCGGGGATTTTTGTATTTTTCCACTTCCTTGGTATATGTATATGCGATTTCTCGCGCAAACAAATCAATTTCCGGTATGTCGTTTCCGTATTTGGGCAAACCTTCAATATCTTCCTTCATTTTTGCAAAGCGCGCCTTTTCCTCCGGTCCGCATAACCCATTTAAAAATGTTCTGAATATGTCTTCTATATCCTTCTCAGACAGAGTTTTTCCCTGTGCCGCTAAGTGATTCGCTGTTTTTGCGGTTGCTGCCTGCGCCGCTACCGGTGAAAACGGCTCTCCGAAGTTGCAGTCCATTGCGGACTTAAAATCATAAAGAGAGTATTTTTTATCCTCATAAACAAGCTTTTTTATAGCATAGAGTGCATCTGTCATATTAGCAATACCAAATCCCTGCGGTCCGGTGAAATTATAAACCGCGCCGCCTTCTTGGATACTTTTACCCCGTTTTATGCAGTCATCTACCATTGACGACTGGAACGGCAGAGGACACCGCTCACTATGAGCAACGTCAATGGCATTATCGGCATTTACCATTAGTCCTATTTCATAAGACATCTGTTTTTTATACGCATCAAAGAATTCGTCAAATGTACTGAATTCGGACAGCTCACCTGTTTTTAATCCTACCGTTTCGCCGTCTTCAACACCATTTGAAAATACCAGTTCCACCGGTCTGCACATATTGAAGAAGGCAGCGTCATGCCAGCCGTCGGTTTTAGCGGAGATCTGCGGTTCAACGCAGCCGATTATATTATAATCCCGCGCCTCTTCAAGGGTGATGCCGCGATTCATCATAGACGGGATAATTATTTCATCATTATAGTACGCAGGCAGACCCACGCCGGTTCTTGTAAGCTCCGCCGCCTTAAGCATAAATTCGTTGGGCGTCCCGTTCCATACACGCACCGAAAAGGACGGTGCCGGCAGCTGCGTATGCATTGAAGCCCTTATGCACATATATGACAAATCGTTAGTTGCGTCACGTCCGTCCCTGGTTTGTCCGCCGGCGCACAGATTCTGAAACAGGCTATATCCTGCAAAGCCCTCTGCCGACGCCGCATCACGCACCTTGTTTAGGTCGTTGAATTTTACCCATATACAGTCAATGAGCTCCTGTGCAAATTCCGGAGTAATCCTTCCCGCGTCTATGTCTGCCTTATAAAACGGATACATGTACTGGTCAAAGCGTCCGGGAGATATGGAGTGACCGCTGGATTCGATTTGCAGGAGCATTTGAATGAACCAAAAGCTCTGGCATGCTTCATAGAAATTTTCCGCACCGTTTTCCGGAACTCTTGCGCAAATATCGCTTATCCGCAGCAGTTCCTGTTTTCTTCTGCCGTCGGAGGTTTTCTCCGCCATTTCCCGAGCAAGGGACGAATATCTTTTTGCGTATTTTACAGCCGCGTCGGCACAAACTATGACAGACTCCAGAAATTCATGCTTTTTGGAGTATTCAGGCATATAAACCTTGCATGATTCAAGCTCCTCTGCCGCCTCACGCATAAGCCCCTTAAAGCCCTTTTGCAGTATTTTTTTGTAATCAACGGTAATATGTCCGATACCGTTGTAAAAATAATTTCCGGGAGTGAAAACATTATGCTTCATGGCGCACAGCGTTTCCGGCGCCATATATGAAAGCGCCAGATCGGAATTGGTTTTACCGCGCCAATACGGAAAGACTCCGCGGAGAATTTCTTTGTTTTCCTCCGAAATGTAAAACGGGTCAGCGCTTCGTTCGGCTACAGTATCCAGCTCGTCCTCCAGCCATTCAAAGGAATATTCCGGAAATACCTGACAACTTCTCGGCTTTTTCGTACTGCTTCCAACGATAAGCTCTTCATCACGTATTGTAATAGGAATATTTTCCAAAATGTGACAAAACGCTAATGCTCGGCGCTTGATAATCGGCAGGTTTTCCGTCGCCATATAGCTCTCGGTTACAAGCACGGCACGGTCTGCCTCAATCTGCGGCATTTCGGCAAACAAATTATCGATAAGACCTTTTACCCGGTCTGTCATTTTGATTTCGTCGTTTTCAAATTCGGCCATGACATTCTCTCCTTTGGTATTAATATTACAATTATTTTAAGTATACCATACAATAGTAAAAATTTCAACCAAAAATTTGACTTTTTTTGTTTTATATGGTATTATTTTTATTGATAAGGAGAATGTATTATGCGAATACTTGGAATAGATTACGGCGACACAAGGGTCGGCGTTGCGGTAAGCGACGCAATGGGCTGGACCGCTCAAGGCGTAGGAACAATAAAAAACCGCGGATTCGACAAGCTTATTGCCGAGCTTGACGAAATTATAAAAAAATACGCGCCAAAAAAAATAGTTGTGGGACTGCCAAAGAATATGGACGGCAGCCTGGGCTTCCGCGCAGAGGCAACCTATGAATTTGCCGACAAGTTAAAGGAGATTTTTCCCGGAGAAATCATTTTTTGGGATGAGCGTCTTACAACGGTAGGCGCGTCGCGGTTTTTGAACGAAACCAATACGCGAGGAAAAGACAGGAAGGGCGTTATCGATACCCTATCCGCATGTCTTATTTTGGAAGGATATTTGAACAGTCCGAAAAATAACTGTTGACAAGACGGCAGGTTTTATATTACAATACTGATAATGCATATTTCATATTTTTTTAAGTATAATATTGAAGAAGGAGTTTATTAT
>JAQXUJ010000092.1 GCA_029219925.1 Clostridiales bacterium
GGGACCGGATAGAGTGCTGGCGCATATTGACTTTTTGGCAGGTCAGTCATATTACTATCTGTATAACGGTCACGGCGATGTTGTGCAAGTGGTAGATACTGCCGGAAATGTCAAGAACAGCTATGATTATGATGTCTGGGGCAACTTTATAAAGAAGGAAGAAACAGTACATAATCCGTTTACCTATTTCGGACAGACCTATGATGAAACGACCGGACTTTATTATTTAAGAGCGAGATACTACGATCCGACCACCGGACGTTTTACCCAGCAAGACCCGGCAGAGGACGGATATAACTGGTATGTGTATGGGAATCAAAATCCAATAGTTTATGCTGACTATACTGGTGAAAGCGTTACTTTGGTGATATGCGGAGTGGTATTCACGGCTAAAGAAATCGCGTTAATTGGTGGAAGTATTATGGCTATTGGATACTTGGGAAGTGTAGTGTTTAGAAATGCATTTAATACTGCGATTGAAGCCGGAAAGAATATTCGAGAAGCCATTATATATGCGAAAGGAAAAGCAAAAGCTCCAAAACCATCGTCAAAACTGTTAGATGACGATAAGGTTAAGACACCAGACTCGCACCCTGACGAATTTAATAAGAATAAGGATGGTTCATACACGCATAAAAAAACGAAATGGAAGTTTAAGCCTGATTATTCAAGACACGGAGGAGACCATTGGGATGCATCTCCTGACGGAAAAACGGGAAACTATATAAATGTGAATCCTGATGGGACAATAAGGTGATGGAGGAAAAATATATGGAAATAATGGAAAAACAAAAGTTTATGGGAGTTTTAAAGGAATTAGGAGTATATGATGGATGTTTGGAACAAAAATGTTCTTTAGATGTATATCATTCTAATAATTGGGACCATTTTGTAATGCACTGGGATGAGGTTATTAAAAATGAAACGCCTTCATATATTGATTTTTTCTTTGACGGGTTTAAAATGATTGAATTATTAAAACAGATTATTAGTGAATGTGATTTTGAGGATTGCTATTTTTCCTGTATTTTTCCTAAAAAGTATAAACTGAAGAAATCAGATGATGCAATATGTCAAGATATATATAGTGAGTTTCAAATATTAATGAAGTCATTGGGATTGAGAATTAGCACAAACAAAGCGATAAAAATGAAAAAAGAAGAATTTCTTAAATGGTGTGATCGTTTTAGTTTTGGTGGATTTTCTGGTATTTCTGACTATTTCATTCTAATTCCTAAAATAGAATTGATTATTAAGGCACATCATCATATGAATTATTTGTTTTATACAGGAGATATTGAACTGATAGAAAATATTAAAGAAAAAGCAAGTATGATAAAAGGGATTGATTTTTGCTAAAGTCATATCATCTTTGACAAACAGTAAACTCCGATATAAATGTTAAAATAAAAATGTACAAAAGGGGGTGCGGCAGACTGACAGCGGAGGCGGAGCTGATTTTGGCGACGATAGATTCGAAGCAGAAAATTGTAATGTATCCTACGCATCAGTATATTTGGGGACCGGATAGAGTGCTGGCGCATATTGACTTTTTGACAGGTCGGTCATATTACTATCTGTATAACGGTCACGGCGATGTTGTGCAAGTGGTAGATACCGCCGGAAATGTCAAGAACAGCTATGATTATGATGTCTGGGGCAACTTTATAAAGAAGGAAGAAACAGTTCATAATCCGTTTACCTATTTCGGACAGACCTATGATGAAACAACCGGACTTTATTATTTAAGAGCGAGATACTACGATCCGACCACAGGACGTTTTACCCAGCAAGACCCGGCAGAGGACGGATATAACTGGTATGTGTATGGTAATCAAAATCCTGTGATGTATGTGGATTATATGGGAGAGAGTGCTACGGCAGTCGCTATAGGCGCACTTTTATATGAAGCTGCACCATATATTGCTGCAGCTGGGGCAGTTGTTGTGGTTGGTACTGTGAATTTCTTTAAAGAACACACTGCAAACAAGCGCAAAAGCACTCAAAATAAACATCAAGAAGGACAAGCGAGAAGACAGAGAGATGCAGGCGGCGAAAAAGGAGATGCAAGACGTACCTCAAGAAGTAATAAGCGGAGGAAAGATTGATATGGCAATAGAAAAAATAAGACTCGAACTCGAAAAAGGTATCAAAAATAAATATCAATATCGAATAGAGAGAAACAGTTTCGATGATAATTATTTGTATGGTATACCAATAAAAGTTTCTTCGGAATTTTTACTGTTTGCACACATGTATGACTTTTGTTTTGATGGCTTTAAAATAATAAGACTTTGCGATATAACGTCATTAAGACATGATGAGCAAGAATCATTTGCTGAAATGATTTACCAAAAAGAAGGGATAACTTTTGATAGTATACCTGATTTCAGTATTCACGATATAAAATCTATATTAGAGAGTACAAAAAACAATAATATAATTATTGAATGTGAAAAAAATGATGATGCTTTTTTTATCGGCAAGGTTGTGGATTTATTTGATACAGAATTCTCATTTTTGGAATTTGATGGAATTGGTGTGTGGCAGAAAGATACTGCATTAATTAAATACAAAGATGTTACTTGTATAACAATAAGTGGGAAATACCTCAATACAATATCTAAGTATACACAAAATCCTTAAAGATTATCAAATTGACAAACAACAAGAATCTATACATATAACTCTTTGGAACAGCTTTAAGCAGTAAAGGATAAAAACGGACAATTTCTGTATGCAGAATTTAATGAAGATGGAGTACAAGACAGAAACTATATAACAAGGATTGGCACGGCGATTTCAGATGAGCAGTATCGATATATCATACCGTTTGGTGCCCCGATGACAGTTAAAGCATATGCACGATATAACGCGGAAACAGACAAGTACAGAAGATGGTGAAACTATTATCCGCTTTGGGGATATTTGTAAAATCATCATTGGAGATATTGAATGTGCAGAATTAGATAAATTATATCATTCGTAAGCAATATCCGTATACAGATTTTATGGCAGTTTTTTACAGACAAATCAAAAAAAGGAGGAGGGCTATGAGTAGAGATTATTTATTGGCAAGCCTTAACAGTGATGATGCTGTACAACGATGTGATGCAATTGAAGAATTGTCGGAAAATATTTCATCTACAGAGGTGATGGAAGAAATATTGAAGCATTTTGATGATAAAAATTTTTTGGTACGGTGTGAAGCATATGATGCGTTTTATGGTTACATTGACAAAAATATCTGTAACGAGTTAC
Source organism: Clostridiales bacterium (assembly GCA_029219925.1). Taxonomy (GTDB): domain Bacteria; phylum Bacillota; class Clostridia; order UBA1381; family UBA1381; genus UBA1738. The sequence goes on from JAQXUJ010000092.1 coordinate 3,262, forward strand.
TTAAATGTCTTAAAAAGGAAAGAAGTAAATGCGCGAGAATGCATTTGTGTTCAACGCTTTGCAGTATAATAAAAAAATAGGTTGTAGTGAACAGGAACGCACAATAATTCACAAATGCTATTCAAAAGAAAAGGAATTAAATGTACTTCTTTCGTATTGGTGTATGCTTTATTTGATTGATAAGGATAAAAGCTATATTGGAAAGATATTAGAACATCTTAACAATGAGGATTATCATATAAGGTGTAATGTAATAAATCTGCTTGCAGATGTTGAAGACGATTATGTTAAAGAAACAGCAAAAACTGAGTATTGCACACGCCTGATGAAAGAAGATTGCCTTGCTGTTAGAAGTTTGCCGGAGGAAAAATTGGAAGAAATGTAGAGAATGAAGTATTTTGCAATGCCATTTGATAAATAAAGCAATAATTGTATGGTAGCTTTCGCATCTATGACCAAAGCAGCAGACTGACAGCGGAGGCGGAGCTTGTTTGGGCGACGATAGATGCGGAGCAGAAAATTGTTATGTATCCTACGCATCAGTATATTTGGGGACCGGATAGAGTGCTGGCGCATATTGACTTTTTGGCAGGTCAGTCATATTACTATCTGTATAACGGTCACGGCGATGTTGTGCAAGTGGTAGATACTGCCGGAAATGTCAAGAACAGCTATGATTATGATGTC
>JAQXUJ010000093.1 GCA_029219925.1 Clostridiales bacterium
GCAGGACCATGATATGCGCCCTTGGTAAGCGGGCACATAGCCTCTACTTCGCTTGAATATTTCATAGTAGAATCTCCTTTCAAAAATAATGCCATAAACAGCCACTATGATAATTATATCACAAATTTGTCAATATGCAAGTCAAAATACAACATTTTTCTACTTTTACACAAAAAATCGTCCAAAATACGCCTCATCTTATATGTTTCAACAAAATACATGTAAAATCAAAAGTGTTGTTTTTTGATTTCGGCTATCATATCTCTGCCGACTTTAGCCATCAATTCCAATCCCGGCTTCATCAGTCTGTCCGGGAAACCGCGCAGAAAGCTATCCGCTTCATAGGTAAAGTCACCCTCGTACTCAGCGTCAGCAAGAGCCTTTAAAATTTTGTCCCACTCCATTTTTCCCATATACGGCATCGTATGGGAATCGTGAAGGTAATCATTATCATGCACATGCAGCGCACCGATACGCTTTCCCATTATACGTATTACGTCATGTGCTTCCTCTCCTACTAACCCGCAGTGGCCCAAATCAAGACATGCTGTAAAATACCGGTTATCAAGGCTGTCAATATACTTTATAAAATTTTCGGCGCCGCTGCATACGTCTGCTACAATAAAACCGCGTTTGGGGTCATTCCTCCACATGTTTTCAAGAGCCACTTTAATACCGAATTTTTCACAGTATGGCATAAGTCCCTCATAAAATTTCATATTTCTCTCAAAAGCGTCCTCGCCGGGATAGCCGGAGTGGACGGGGTGAACGACTATTATCTTTGCTCCCAGAACAGACGCAGCCTCAATATCCCGGATAACTGCGTTGTATCTTTGCTTATTCCATTCATCTTTACCATAAACGGCAACCGGAAAATGCGCATGTGCCTGATTACAAACGATGCCAATACTATCAGCATATTTGCGCAAATCTGTGAAATACTCCCTGTAATCGTCCTTCAGAATATTGTCCTCGGACTCTTTTCTTTCGCAAAAGGAATAGTCGTATGCATCAAAGCCCGCCTCATTAATAATTCTTATAGCCTCTCTGTCACTAAATCGTGACGACAGCACCAATGTTTGTGTAGATAATAACATTTTTTACTCTCCTTTATTTATTTTCAGCGGTAACTTCCTCGGTGCAGAAGGATGCACGCATTTCGTTCGTGCTTCATGCTCTTCCCTATCCTGCTGCTTTTCCAGATTTTCAAAAGCAACTGCCATCATCAGTTTTATTCTGTTAAGCTGATTTACCTCGCTGGCACCCGGGTCATAATCCACGGCAACAATATTGGATTTGGGATATTGCCGGCGAATTTCCTTTATGACGCCCTTGCCGGTAACGTGATTCGGCAGACATGCAAAAGGCTGTACACAAGCGATATTGGTAACTCCGTGCTCTATCAGTTCAATCATTTCCCCGGTCAGGAACCAACCTTCACCGGTTGCATGTCCCAGCTGCAATATATTTTTTGCTCCATCGGCAATACTTGATATTTTAGACGGAGCTCGCTTTGCATATTTGGGATTTGCCAAAAGCGCCTCTTTCATATGCTTCCGGTATTTCTCAAGAGCCCATATGCCCATGTTGCACACAACAGCTGATGATGCCTTTGCTCCAAGCTGCTCGTGTTTAAAGTTCATATTATAAAAACAATACATCATAAAGTCAAGAAGTCCCGGCATTACCGCCTCTCCGCCTTCCTTTTCAATTACGTCAATAATGTTGTTGTTAGCTCCCGGGTGGAATTTCACCAGAATTTCACCCACAATACCCACCTGCGGCTTCCTGCAGCCAACGTCAATGGGTATCGCATCAAAATCCGCAACAATTCTGTCGATGGTTTTTCTGTAGCTTAACTTTGCGCCAACAGCCATTTTTGTATAAATTTTGCCGAGCCATTTTCGGAACAGCTTATCCGTCTGTCCCTTATTCAGCTCATAGGGCCTTGTGGCAAGAAGCAGTGTCATCAAAAGGTCGGCAATGACGCACGCTTTAATTAAATCGTTCAATAATGCGAAGGTAATCTTAAATCCGGGATTGTTTTCAAGTCCGGCAAGATTAAGACTTAGTACCGGCACGTTTCCATATCCCGCCTCCCTAAGCGCTTTTCTCAGAAAAGCAATATAGTTGGTGGCACGACAGCCGCCGCCGGTTTGAGTAATCATAAGCGTCGTGCTATCAGGGTCGCACTTTCCCGAAACAAAAGCGTTAATTAACTGACCTACAACCAATATGGACGGATAGCAGGCATCATTATTGACGCTTTTCAGCCCCGCCTCCACATCTGCCGGTGATACGGTATCCAATACAATGGCATTGTAGCCGTGGGCGTTAAACACTGCCTCAAAAAGTCGGAAATGCGTTGGACTCATCTGTGGAAACACTAATGTGTGACGCTTTTTATCCTGCTTTGTAAATGGAATCTTTTTTATCGTATACGGCTTAACTTCATGAGGTATGAAACTGTTTTCCTCACGTTCACGTACTGCTGCCTTAAGTGAGCGTATTCTTATTCTTGCCGTGCCGAGGTTGGAAACTTCATCAATTTTAATTGTGGTATATATTCGCTGGCTGGACTGAAGAATTTCCTGAACCTGGTCGGTGGTAACCGCGTCCAGACCGCAACCGAAGGAATTTAGCTGCACCAATTCAATACGTGGATTTTTTATTACTTCCGCCGCAGCCTCATAAAGCCTGGTATGGTATGCCCATTGGTCAACGACACGTATATCTCGCTTGAGCTGCCCCAGATGTGCCACCGAATCCTCGCTCAGAACCGCAAACCCGAGAGAATTTATAAGTTCCGGAATGCCGTGGTTGATTTCCGGGTCAACATGATACGGACGTCCCGCCAGCACTATCCCCTGCTTATTGTTTTCTTCCAGCCACGCAATTGTTTCCTCACCCTTCCTGCGAATATCGTTCTTATATTTTTCCATCTCCGCAAACGCCTTATCCGCAGCTGAACGTATATCCGCTTCGTTTACCCCTGCCCACGCAAGCGTTTTAAGCATTTGTTTGTCAAAGGATGGTCTGTCCGCAAGATTAATAAATGGGTACATATAGTTTATGTTTTTATCCCGCAGCTCGTCTATGTTATTGTGAATAACCTCAGGATATGACGTGACTATCGGGCAGTTATAATGATTTCCCGCGTCGGAATATTCGATCTGCTCGTACGGAACGCACGGGTAAAAAATATTTGTTATTCCTGCTTTAAGCAGTGCCTTAATGTGTCCGTGAACCAGCTTTGCAGGGTAGCATGCCGACTCCGAAGGTATAGAATCGATACCCATTCCGTAAATTTCATGCGACGAACGAGGCGAAATCTGCACCGAAAAACCCAACTCCGTAAAGAATGTAAACCACAGCGGAAAATTCTCGTACATGTTTAAAACTCTCGGAATACCGATAACACCGCGCCGTGCATCCTTTTTATCAATCGGCATGTAATCAAAGGCGCGCTTATATTTATATTCAAACAAATTTGGTAATTCGGTTTTTACTTTTTCCCTGCCGGCGCCCTTTTCACAGCGATTTCCGGATATAAACTTTCTGTTTCCGTCAAAGCTTGTTACCGTAAGCCGGCAATGGTTTGAGCATTTTCCGCATCTTGCCATACTGCTTTTGAACCGAAAATCCTCCAGCTCGTCCACTCGGAGTATATCTGCACGTTCACCCTTATACCGTTCCTTTGCGATAAGAGCAGAGCCAAAAGCGCCCATTAATCCGGCAATGTCCGGGCGAACAACCTGCTTTCCCGAAACCAATTCAAAAGCCCGCAGTATAGCGTTGTTGTTAAAGGTTCCTCCCTGCACTACAACCTTTTCGCCCATCAGCGACGGATCACGCAGCTTTATTACCTTATAGAGGGCATTGCGCACAACTGAATAAGATAATCCCGCCGAAATATCCCCAACCGACGCTCCTTCCTTCTGCGCCTGCTTTACGCGGGAATTCATAAAGACCGTACATCGAGTTCCCAAATCAACCGGACTTCTGCTCTCCAGAGCAGCCGCAGCAAAGTTCTCAGTGGAATAGCCAAGACTCTCGGCGAAGGTCTGAATAAATGACCCGCAGCCTGACGAACACGCCTCATTCAGCATAATCGAGTCAATTACGCCGTCCTTAATTTTCATGCATTTCATATCTTGACCGCCTATGTCAATGATAAAATCAACGCCATGAAGAAAAAAATCCGCCGCCTTATAGTGAGCAATAGTTTCAATCTCTCCCTCCGGTATACGGAATGCCGTTTTCATCAGTTCCTCGCCGTAGCCGGTACAGCAAGCATTTGCGATATAAGCCTTTTCCGGCAGTTTGGAATACAGGTCCTTTAAAATGCGCAGACCCATAATGATAGGACTTGCCTCATTTTTTGAGTAATAATCGTACAGGATATTTCCGTTCCTATCAATAAGTACCGCCTTTATTGTTGTCGAGCCTATGTCAAAACCGAGAAAGCACTCGCCTTCCGCCGTTAAAATATCTTTTCTGTTCGCTTTTGCCTTGCTGTGACGCACAAAGAAATCCTCTCTGTCCTTCTCGGTTTCAAACAAGGGGTTCATTCTCGTAATTTCCGCCGCAACATTCGGAGCGCTTTTAAGCTGATTTATCATTTCGGAAATGTTATATTTCTCCGTATTGCGTGACATCGCTGCGCCCATAGCTATATACAGCTGCGCGTCCTCCGGTATATTAAAGCTGTCAGCGGAATTTTTAAGTGTTTCCTCAAACTGTCTGCGCAGCTGCGGCAGAAAATGAAGAGGTCCGCCCAAAAATACAACATTTCCTTTTATCGGTCGTCCCTGCGCCAGCCCGGAAATGGTCTGATTTACAACAGCCTGTAAAATCGACGCCGCAATATCCTCCCGCTTTGCGCCTTCATTTAACAGCGGCTGCACATCGGATTTGGCAAAAACACCGCACCGAGCCGCTATTGGATATATATTCTCATGTTTTTCCGCAAGAGCATTAAGACCCTGTGCGTCAGTTTTAAGCAGAATTGCCATCTGATCAATGAATGAACCGGTTCCGCCGGCACAGGTGCCGTTCATTCGCTGTTCAAGACCGCCGGTTAAATATAAAATTTTAGCATCCTCGCCTCCAAGCTCAATAACGACATCTGTATCGGGCAAAAGCTCCTTCACCGCCTTTTTTGTCGCAATAACCTCCTGCACAAAGGGAAGATTAAGCATTTTCGACAAAAGCAGTCCGCCCGAACCTGTTATAGTAACCGCAAAATCTTTATCACCCATCGCGGTCAGTACCTTATTAAACAGTGATAATACCGTACTCTGTATATCAGAATAATGACGCATATAGTCAGCAAACAGTCGATTATCGTTCTCGTCAAGAACAACAACCTTTACCGTTGTTGACCCTACGTCAACCCCCATCTTCAAATTCATACATATCACCTCAGTATAATTATAGTGAAAATATTTAAAATAGTCAAGTTAAATTTTTGACAAAATTCGTCAGATGACGATAAAATACGTGAGGACAAAAATATTAGTATTACATAATATGGATAATATTTTTTTGATATTCCAAAAATGCTTATTTTTCGTTTGCCTCTTGAAAGATTTAAAAAGTTATGCTATACTGTATACAAATAATACAGTTTGCAAAATCATTCGGACTCTGTGCGGCTTTTGTGCCGGAAAAGGATTAATGCAGCTTTCCGAACGATTTCCGGCAATTACAATTTCATGCTTCTTATTCGCCTGCGGTAAGACGCGTATATTCATAAATGTTTGCGGGCAGAAAGGCTATGAAATAATATGTTTGACAGAAAAGTACTTAAGGACAGGGCTAAAATAACTCTATCCCGTTCATATTTCATGATACTTATTGCATGCGTCATTGTAAACACGGTGTCCACTATCGGCGCAGGTATTATGTCCGGACGAATTCAGGATTTGAATTTTTCGTCCATGTCGTATATCAGAATTTTAGCGGTTTTTGCAGTAATTTCTCTGCTGGGACTCATAATGCTTGCAGTTTCCATCTTTATTACGGCTCCTCTCAATGTTGGTCTTAAATATTTCATGCTGCAGAACGAGCTGGGAGATTCACGACTTGATAATCTGCTTTTCCCATTCCGAACCGAATATAAAAATATTACATTTACACTTTTTATGAAAAATCTCTATATATTTTTATGGTCTCTGTTAGGGCTAATTCCCATATCAATCGCTTTATGGCAATTTGGCTTGTTTGATAAACTTACTGTGCTTGTTCAGCAAATCAACCGGGAATCTATTAAAGCAGCACTTTCACTGAGCGGTGTAATGCTTGTTCTACTGCTGTTCACGCTGATTTTTTCTATTCCTGCAATCATAAAAGAGCTTCAGTATTCTATGGTGAGCTATATTCTTGCGGACGACCCCGACATTGAATGGAAGGTTGCAATCAGTCGCAGCAAAGAAATGATGGTCGGCAATAAATGGGCGTACGTAAAATTAATCATTTCTTTCCTGCCATGGTATATTATTGCAAACCTGTTCTGCTGCATAGGCAGCATGCTGCTTACACCATATATAGAGGAAACTCTCGCTCAGCTTTATCTTGAATTAAACGGAAAGGGCGAATTTTAATCAAGCGGCGCTTTTCCCACAGTAACAAAATAAAAAAATAGAGTGCGCAGTAATTTTACGCACTCTATTTTTTATAGCTAACTTTCTTCCGACGTATCTTCTTTTTTATTTTTTTCGTCACGGATTTCGTTTAGAATATTCATAAACTGCTCACCGGTAATTGTTTCTCGCTCAATTAAAAATTCTGCAATTCTGTCAAGAGCCTCAATGTTTTCAGTGAGAAGCTTCTCTGCCTTTTCGTGAGCTTCCTTAAGAACTTTGATAATTTCGTTATCAAGCTGAGTCTGAGTTTCTTCAGAACAGTTTGGCACATTTCTGCCGTCAAGATATTTGCTCTGAACCTTTTCAAGAGCTGCCATTCCGAATTTATCACTCATTCCGTACTGAGCAATCATTGCGCGTGCCAAATCGTTTGCCCGCTCAATATCGTTTGCTGCGCCGGTGGTCTTTGTATTGAATACAATTTCCTCCGCTACTCTTCCCGCCAGAAGAACGGTTATCTCGTCAAGAATTTCGTCCTTGCTCATAAGATATTTTTCCTCTTCCGGCATCTGCATCGTATATCCCAGAGCGCCCATTGTACGCGGAACAATAGTGATCTTTTGTACCGGATCGGTATTTTTCTGCAACGCAGTAGCCAGTGCATGACCGACCTCATGATATGCGACAATTCGTTTTTCCTTGTCTGATAAAATCCGGTCTTTCTTTTCCTTACCTGCAATAATTATTTCGACCGCTTCCATCAAATCGTCCTGAATGACCACATTACGCTTCATGCGTACTGCCCGAAGGGCGGCTTCATTAACCATATTAGCAAGATCGGCGCCTACCGCTCCGCTGGTTGCCAGCGCTATTTCATGAAGGTCTATCTCAGGAGACACCTTAACGTTTTTAATATGAACCTTTAAAATATCCTCCCTGCCCTTTAGGTCGGGTTTTTCAACAATAATACGTCTGTCGAAACGTCCCGGACGCAGTAATGCCTTATCCAATATTTCCGGGCGGTTTGTGGCGGCAAGAATGACAACCCCTTTTGATGAATCAAAGCCGTCCATCTCGGAAAGCAGCTGATTTAATGTTTGTTCTCTTTCATCGTTACCGCCGTATTGATTATCACGGCTTTTTCCTATAGCGTCAATCTCATCAATAAATATAATACATGGTGCCTTTGCGGAAGCCTGCTTAAACAAATCACGCACCCGCGATGCGCCGACGCCGACAAACATTTCCACAAAATCAGAACCGGATATGGAGAAAAACGGTACATTCGCCTCACCGGCTACTGCTTTTGCCAAAAGTGTTTTACCCGTTCCCGGAGGTCCTACCAGCAGAGCACCCTTAGGCTGCTTCGCACCGATAGCCATATATTTTGCCGGGTTATGAAGAAAATCCACAATTTCATCAAGGGATTCCTTCGCCTCGCTCTGTCCGGCAACATCGGCAAAGGTCACGCCGGTTTTATTTTCCATATACATTTTGGCATTTGACTGTCCTATACCCATTATTCCGCCGCTGCCGCCCATTTTCTTGCCCATGGAACGCATCAATAATCCGAAGAACAGGTAAAGCAGCAGAATTGGGAAAATCCAGCTGACGAAAAAGTCCACAAATATGTTGTTTTCATCAAGACTGCGTTTATATTTGACGTTGTGCTCATTTAAAAGTTCCGAAAGCTTCGGGTCGTTAACATACCCTGTATAATACATCGACGGCTGCTCAGAAAATCCGTCAATATATTCAGGAATACCGCCGTTTTGCGTACCATTCTTTTCATATATCAATATGCGGTCAGACTTAATCTCAATACTGTCAACCTTATCCTGCTCAACCATCTGTATAAATTCGTTATAATATATCTCCTTTTTCTGCGGGCTCATAAGAAAACTGAGAAGATAATTCAGTCCTATGGTCGCTACAAGGGACAATATTATAAAATACAGCATCGGCGATTTATTGGAACCGTTTTGATCCTGTTTATTGTTCATGACAAATCCCTTTCGTTATCCAAAATTCCCCTTTTGTAATAATATCACAAATAAAACTGAGTGTCAACTTTAATTTTGCCGTCTCTATGTAATATCGGCAATTGTTTACAGTTTATTCATTACGTTAATAATCCGTTTACGAACAACAGCCATGTATACGGTCATTTCAACCCTTTAATCCATCATGCTACGAAGCTTTCGTATACATGATTCGCAGATATACTTTCCGTCAAATTCGGTCAAATCTTCCCTACCGCTGCAAAGAGCGCAGGAATCCTCCTCCTTTTCGATAATAATTCTGCTGTCCTCAGCATAAACATTCAGCCTGTCCCGCGGACCAATTCCCAGACCGTTTCTTATATCCTTCGGAATTACAACACGTCCCAGCTCGTCAATTGTCCTTTTTACTCCTGCCGATCTCATTTTATCCCCTCCATTCACCGATATACGGCGTCATATGTCACATTTTATAAATTCATCATGGGCTCCGCATGCATATACATATATATGTTTATTTGAATATTATTTTTGGGAATACTCCTTTGTCTTATCCTTCTTTTTTTCGGAATATACAATGGGGTATACCAACAATCCCAAAATAACAGCGGCAAAAATATCTATTATAGAATGCTGCTTTAAAAATACCGTAGAAACACTTATGAGAATCGTCATCACCAAAAAAGCTATACGCCATGGCAGTGTTCCAAACAGCCGGCTTTTCCGTGCCGCAAAATAAACCGCCATTGAGCCGATAACATGGAGCGACGGACACACGTTAGTATTGGTATCAAACTGATATAAAAACGCCACAGCCGCAGTGAAAATGTTGCTGCGCACAAATTCCGTAGGACGAAGCTCCTGACACGTTGGATATATTATGTAAATTAACAACGTCAGGGTGTATGAAATAATCGTATATTTTATGTAATTCTTAAAGGTAGGTACATCAAAAAAAAACGAATATATTTGTATTCCGATAATAAACACAAACCAGAACCAATATGGTATCAAAAAATATTCACAGAACGGAATTTTCGCGTCCAGAGCGCATACAACAGGATGGTAATTCATATTAAAAAGTCTTTCAAGACACAGAAATGCCAATCCAAAAAGCGGCCAAAACAAAAGCAGCTTAACGTGTTCAAACTCGGGTGTATTAATTTTTTTTAAACGAAAGGAACGGTAATCAACCATTCTCCTGTCTCTCCTCTCTTAGCTTCAGTCTGTTTCTCAGCGAAATAAAATTTGGTCGGTTGTACCGCTGTATTATTATATAAGGTACATTTCCAATTAAAATATAAAGCGTGGCAAACAAAATGCCTATTTTCCCCTTCCATATATTATATATGCCCACCGAAAAAACACATAGCAAATAATGAATTAGTTCTGCCACACAGGATTCTTTAACAAGCCTGTCGACATCATCGGAAGATATTTGCCTGTTCAGTCTTTTAGGAAATAGCTTGTTGCTTATCATGCTCATATCCGGTACGTGGGATTTCCATTTTTTTACCCCAAATATATTATAAAATTTTCCGTCCTTTTCCCATGCATAGGACTTGTATGGGAACCTGTTTTCCTTAAATTTTTCACGGGGCAGCGACAGTCCGAAGAAAAAGCAAACCTGCCCTATGACAGTTATATAAATCACAGTCATTAACACCTTAATTATGTTCTTCTCCCCCTTTCGCTTTTGCGACAAAAATCGCCTACCCAACTATTGTACCACAGCACAGCAAAAAACTCAATAGCTAAAAAAAATTTTCCTATTTTTCAACATTAAAATTTTTTATAATAATTATTCAGTAAAACTATTGACAAATCAAAAAAATGTGATATAATAAATTTGTTATGCTGTTGTAGCTCAGTAGGCAGAGTAACGCCTTGGTAAGGCGTAGGTCGGCGGTTCGAATCCGCTCAACAGCTCCACATCGTGGCGAACTTTTTGGTTCGCCATTTTTTATAAAAAATAATTCAAAATATAGCTGCCATTTCTTTTGGTAAAAGAATGCATTCACGCCAAATATTCGTTTTCAGGTTACCTCTTTCATTTTTTTCCGAATTTTATCATGAGAAACGGATATCTATGTTATCATAAGGGCTATATTAATTAGCCGCATACTGTACTGTTTCTCTTTCGAAAACGAGATACTACAATAATTTATAGAAAACACTTGACAATCCTCAATATTTTTGATACAATTATTAAGTGACTTGATTAAAGTAAGTTCTTTAATTAGGAAAAATATGCGGCTGTGGCGAAATTGGCAGATGCGCCAGACTTTGGATTCGCCACCTCGATGAAAGAAATGTTGATTTCGGGGTTTCCCGTTTTCATACATGAGGATTAAACAAACAGCTCCTCCTCGGTGTACCTCGACCGTGTAAAACTTACGAGGCAAAATTGAATACGCACCAGTGGCGGAATTGGCAGACGCGCTAGACTTAGGATCTAGTGTCCCCGACGTGAAGGTTCAAGTCCTTTCTGGTGCACCAAACAGTAGAAATCCGAACCTTGTACCAATCGGTGAAGGGTTCGGATTTTTATTATA
>JAQXUJ010000094.1 GCA_029219925.1 Clostridiales bacterium
ATATCAACCTCGGGCAATTCAAAAAATGTTGTAAATGCCGTTGAGGTCGCAAAATGCGTCGGTGCAAAAACACTTTCCTTGACAGGACAAAACGAGAGCAAATTGTCCGAATTGTCAGATGTTACAATCCGTGTGCCGGAAACCGAAACCTATCAGGTGCAGGAACTGCACCTGCCGGTGTATCATTATCTTTGTGCCGGCGTGGAAAAAGCGATGTTTTAAAGGAGGCTGCCGATGAAATTAAACGGAAAATGGAAACTGTACGCAATAGAAAACAGCGGAATTATAAATACACCGGAGGAGCTTTCAAAATACAGTGCAATTTCAGCGGAAGTGCCGGGAAACGTTGAGCTTGATTTAATAAATGCGGGACTGCTGCCTGAGAATATATACAAGGGGATGAATATTACCCTTGCAGAAAAATATGAAACCTATGAATGGTGGTATGAAACGGAATTTGTAACCCCGGAGCATAAAAATGACTTGATTTTGCGTTTTGACGGAGTAGATTGCTTTGCTGAATATTGGTTAAACGGCAGAGTCATAGGGTCAAGCGATAATATGCTGATTGAACACGAGTTTGATGTTACGGATACACTTAATCCGACAGGAAGGAAAAACATACTGTTTGTAAAAATCCGCCCGGCAATCCTTGAAGCAAACCATATTAAATATGATATATACAATATTGACTCGCATCCGCAGCCGAATGCAGACGGAATAGGTCTGAGAAAGCCTCCGCATTGCTTTGGCTGGGATATTATGCCGCGTGCGGTATCGGCGGGAATTTGGAAAGATGTAACATTGTATGAAAAAACAGAAGTCGGGATAAATCAGATTCATTATCACGTTATTTCTGCGTGTGCCGATGTGGCTAAAATTCGCTTTTTATGGGAGCTTGATATTCCGGATGATGTGCTTAAAACCGATATATGGGTACACATTTGCGGAAAATGCGGCGATTCTGAGTTTTCCGTAAAAGAAAAAGTATATTTTAAACTCGGCAAGACTGAAATTGATGTTAAAAGTCCAAAGCTGTGGTTGCCCAAAGGCTACGGAAAGGCAAATATTTATGACGCAAAAATCAGTGTGATTGCCGGCGGTAAAGATATTTCAGATAAAGAATTTAATGTCGGAATGCGAACCGTAAGTCTCGACCGCACAGCAACTACAGACGGTAAAAACGGGAAATTCAGGTTTATCATAAATGACATTCCGGTTATGTGCAAAGGTACAAACTGGGTGCCGCTTGATGCATATCACAGCCGCGATAAGGACAGATACGATATGGCGCTTTCGCTGCTTTCGGACATAGGGTGCAATATGGTGAGATGCTGGGGCGGAAATGTGTATGAACAGGATAATTTCTATGATTTCTGTGACAGAAACGGCATTATGATATGGCAGGATTTCACTATGGCGTGTGCGGGCTACAGCCTTAGCGACGAATTTTGCAGGAAGATTGAAACTGAGGCGGAATGTGTTGTACGGCGTTTGAGAACGCACCCGTCAATTGTACTTTGGGCGGGGGATAACGAATGCGACGCGGTAATGTCCGAGTTTGGGACAGATCCGACTAAGAACAGACTAAACAGAGAGGTTCTGCCCGGGGTTATACACCGTAATGATAACGGACGCCCGTATTTACCGAGTTCGCCGTATTTTGACGGTGATACTCATATCGGAAACAGATATGATACTCTGTCCGAATATCATTTGTGGGGTCCGCGCGATTATTTTAAAAGCGATTATTATTCTCAGTCAAAAGCACATTTTGTCAGCGAAATTGGATATCATGGCTGCCCGGCAAGAGAAAGTCTTGAAAAGTTTATCGATGAGGATCATTTATGGCCATATGCTGATAATGAGCAATGGAATCTGCACTCCTCAGATCAGCGAAATAACCCGGCGAGGGTGCAGCTTGTGGCAAATCAGATTAAGCAGCTATTCGGCGAAGTGCCGGATAACCTTGACGATTTTGCGCTTGCAAGCCAGATTTCGCAGGCAGAGGCAAAGAAGTATTTTATTGAGCGTATCCGTTGCAAAAAGCCGACAAAAAGCGGTGTGATATGGTGGAATCTGTTAGACGGCTGGCCGCAGATTTCTGATGCCGTAGTTGACTATTACGGTGTAAAAAAACTTGCATATGACTATATAAAGGCGTCGCAGCAGGATTTTGTAATTATGGCGGATGAGATAAATAATTGGGGAATTAAGATTATTGCATCCAATGATACACTTGAAACTATTTTGGGCGATGTAACAATAAAATGTGGCGGAGAGATTATATATCAGGGTGACTTTAAAGTCGGAGCAAACCAAAATGCAGAAATTACATCACTTCCTGTAATGTATAGCGATAAAAAACTGTTCACATTTGAATGGAAAACAAATATTTCAAACGGCAGCAATCATTATATCTGCGGATATCCTGCATTTGATTTTAAGAAGTATACATCGGAATGGCTGCCGGAGATAAAAAGACTGCAAGATAATATTTAATGGAGATGGCGGATTTTTATTTGCATCATATGCTGAACCAACAGAAGGTGTAAATTAAACAAATGATAATACATACAATATTACTTTGCCGCAAAGTATATGAAATCATATATTTTGCGGCAATTTTTTTGCGATATTGGAATCCAATTGTGTCAAAATATCCGTGAAGTGTTTGCTGACCTGAACCGTACTTCCGGAAAAATATGAAGTGCACCACATTCACATTGACACAAAAGAATGATACAATAATTGCAGGAGGATACCTATATGGATAAGAGCAAATCTCGCACAGAGCATGAAACAAGAACAGGAGGTAGCAGAACCTGAAATAACAGGCCCGAAAGGCTGGGATAGACCGGAGGTAGAAAAAGCGATTGATGATTTTATACTGCAAAACGGCCGAGTTCCGTCACAGAAAGAATTTAAAAATGAAAACGGACTTCCGTCATACGGTGCGGCTGCAAGAGCATTGGTGGAAATATCACCGGCACAGTATGCAAATCAGCGATACAATGAAATATGCAATATAGAACAGGACACAGGCTTTGATATAGGGCCTGATAT
>JAQXUJ010000095.1 GCA_029219925.1 Clostridiales bacterium
AGAAGTTTCCATAATTTTTTGTAACTTATATTATCAGACATAACTATGACTCCCTCTTTAATTTTGCATTTAACAATTTTATTATAACACATTTTATATCTTTTTGCAATATAATCTTCGAGATTTCATAAATATTATATAAATCTGCCAATATACAATTATAGTGTTGCTGAATTGTAAAACGGTCAGAAATTACGGATATTGAAAGCAAGGTATGATATTTCACAGTGACAGAGGCAATCGATTTACCGGTGAAGAGTTCAAATCGAAACTTAATTCCTGTGGAATAACACAAAGCCTGAGCAGTACCGGACATTGCTTGGACAACGCAGTCACCGCATCCTGCAATTCGTCCACTCACATCCCCGGGCAAATACTCCCATGTATCGCCGCCGAAGCAAGGGCATTCCGGTACGGTAACTTCGTCATTTCCACAGTGTCCTGTTCGCTCCGCCTCTGCACGGAGGATGTTATCCATTGTATCCCTGTCATCACCTCTTGACAAACTTATATAACTGTGATATAGTTGTTTTGATATATTTTGTTGACCGTCCGTGCATATTGCCGGCGATCAAGTACAGATACCGGTCAAACATCTGCCGCAAAACAGATTCGATATTCCGTACATTTCAGATTTATGGGTTTTTCCTTATAAATTAAGTGGCACAAAAAAACTATTGAGGCGATTAATGCAGTATACGAAAGTATCAGAACCGGAAAAGTCATAAAATTTGAATAGAAATCAAAGTGAGGTATTGAGTGAAGTATGATCAGATTGAATTATGAACGAATGAGAGATAAGATTTATGCTTGCTGGGTAGGTAAAAATATTGGCGGTACAATGGGTGGACCATATGAAGGAACAAAAGACTTTGTTAATGTACAGGGGTTTATCACCCCTAAAGGGGAACCGTTGCCAAATGATGATCTTGATTTACAGCTTATCTGGCTACGCGCTCTTGAGGAGTATGGTCCGTACAACCTGAATGAACAGGTATTGGGAGAATATTGGATAAGCTTTATTTCGCCTTACTGGAATGAATACGGAACAGCGAAATGCAACCTTCAGTCCGGACTGCTGCCTCCTATTTCCGGAGAATACAAAAACGAACAATGGAAGCGTTCAAATGGTGCATGGATACGATCGGAAATATGGGCTTGTCTTACCCCGGGATTCCCGGGCATAGCCACAAAATATGCTTGTATGGATGCCTGTATTGACCATGGTATGAGCGAAGGAACTTATGCTGAGATATTTACCTCGACTATGGAATGCCTTGCGTTTTTTGAAACGGACGCCCGCAAAATAATAAACAAGGCTCTTGAAAGCATACCGGATGATTGCCGCGTATCTAAGAGTGTAAGGTTAGTAATTGATGAGTACGAAAAAGGTACAGAGCTCAACGTTGTGCGCAATATGATTATTGAACAGAATAACGATATGGGACGCTTTCAGGCACCGTCAAATATAGCATTTGTTATAATTGGTTTGGTTTATGGTGAGTTTGATTTTAAAAAATCCATGCTGGCTGCAATAAGCTGCGGCGATGATACTGACTGTACGGGTGCAACAGTAGGTGCTTTTTTGGGAATATTGTATGGAAGCGCCGGCATACCTGAGGACTGGAAGGAATATATAGGTACAGCTATCAGGACAGTCGCTTTATCTGCAGATTGCTATGATCTTCCTCCAAGTTGTGACGCACTTACCGACAGAATTATGTATCTAATGCCGGTAGTATTTAAGGCAAACGGAGTAAATATGCAGTTTACCGATGGTAATGACGAACTTCGGCATGAAAAGCATGAGGTTGTGAAGGAAGGTGTTTCATATAAGCTGTTTGAACGCAGTCAGGAAGGAAGCAAAGAATTTCTGTCACGTAAACCATATTCTTTGCGTTTGTTTGATACAGTCTATGCTGATGCAATACTTGAATTTGAACACGAACCGGTAATTGCTCCGAATGAAGAAATAAAGATCAGAATAAAATTTCGCAACAAACTTATGGATCCGCGGCATATGCATATGCATATATATCTTCCGGAGGGTTGGAGTGCAAAATACTCAAAGGATCTTTTTATGCATTATTATAATGCAGATTTTGATGTTATTAAAGAAGAGTATGATATATGGGAAGCAACAATTACAGCGGGCGAACAAGTTGAGAGTGTAAATAAAATAGTAATAGAGGCCGATCCGGCCTGCCGCGCAATTTGCGGAACGGCAACAGTAAAGATTTTGGGGAAATAAACTGAGTAATGCCTACCGGATAAACAAAAATTGTCTAAACTACTGACTTTTCGGGATGTCTATGGTATAATAAATGCTGGTGTTTTTGCCTATCGGCAAAAACCCCTGCACTTTTGTTTTTATGGGAACTGTAAAAATGTATAAATACCGAAGCAAACAAATAAGCCTTACAGATTTTAATACGCCT
>JAQXUJ010000096.1 GCA_029219925.1 Clostridiales bacterium
AACTCACGCTTTGGAGGCTTATGCTTCAATGCTTGCAACAGATTATACAGACGGTCTTGCTCTCAAATCTTTAAAGACTATTTTTGAATATTTACCTCGTGCTTACGATGATGGTCAAAACGATATAGAGGCTCGTGAAAAGATGGCAAATGCGGCAACAATGGCAGGTATGGCTTTCGCCAATGCGTTCCTGGGCGTATGTCACTCCATGGCGCATAAGCTGGGCGCATTCCATCACATTCCGCACGGTGTCGCAAACGCACTTATGATTGAACAGGTATTGAGATTTAACGCCAGCGAAACTCCGGCAAAGATGGGTACCTTCCCGCAGTATGATCACCCGCATACCCTTGCCCGCTATGCAGAGGTTGCGGACGCATTGGGACTTGGCGGCAAAAATGATACCGAAAAGCTTGAAAATCTTATTAAAGCAATCAATGCTCTTAAGGAAAGGGTCGGCATCAAGAAGACAATTAAGGATTACGGCATTGACGAAAAGAATTTCTTGGACCGCCTTGACGATATGACAGAACAGGCATTCGACGACCAGTGCACCGGCGCTAACCCACGTTATCCGCTCATGAGTGAAATCAAACAAATGTACCTCAACGCATATTACGGAACTATGCCAAAAAAAGATGTTAAGCCTCTGAAATCCGAAAAGGATATAAAAAAGGACGGCAAGGATTTTAAGCAGGTTTACCGTGACGCCGAAAATAAAAAAATGTAAGGAGGAATAACCATGAAATTGGACAGAATTATTGCGGTCAGAAATAATAAAACCGTGTACCGCGACGGCGATTTGTGTATGAAAGTCTTTAACGAAGGCTTTTCAAAGGCCGATATTTTGAACGAGGCCTTAAATCAGGCAAGAGTTGAAGAAACCGGTCTTAATATCCCCAAAATTGAGGCTGTAACGATGATAGACGGAAAATGGACAATTGTTTCTACCTATATTAAGGGTAAAACTCTTGCACAGCTTATGCTGGACCATCCCGAAAAGAAGGATGAATTTATGAATCTTTTTGTGGATTTACAGCTTCAGATGCACTCCAAAACCTGTCCCATGCTCAACAAGCTGAAGGATAAGATGAACCGTAAAATCAGTCAGGCAGATCTTTCGGCTACCGTCCGCTATGACCTGCACACCCGCCTTGAGGCAATGCCTAAGCATAATAAGCTGTGTCATGGAGATTTCAACCCCTCCAATATCATCATCACCGACAATGGCACGCCGTATATCCTTGACTGGTCTCATGCGACACAGGGAAATGCATCTGCCGATGCTGCCAGAACCTATCTTTTGTTCTGGCTCGAAGGAGATATAGACGGCACAAAACAGTATCTTGACCTGTTCTGTGAAAAGAGCAATACGGCAAAACAGTATGTCCAGAAGTGGATGCCGATTGTTGCTGCTTCTCAGACGGTCAAAGGCAACGCAAAGGAACGTGAATTCCTGAACACCTGGATAGACGTTGTTGATTACGAATAACTTTAAAAAACTAACGTGAAGAATGAGCGGCGCAGCTTGCCCGGTCTGATAATTCTTTCCGTAAAACGGCTTGCTGCTCGCTTCTTTTTCATATAATGATTAGTGTGCCGCCATGGAGCGGCGGAATGGAGGATTAAAATGAAAATTACTGTTTGTATAGGTTCTTCCTGTCACATTAAAGGTTCGCGTCAGGTTGTCGAGCAGCTTCAGGCTCTTATCCCCCAGCATAATCTTGACGATAAGGTTGAGCTTGCCGGCAGATTCTGTATGGGGAAATGCCAGGAAGGCGTTTGCGTGACGGTGGACGATAAATTCTATTCGGTAACGCCCGATACGGTAGACGATTTCTTTAACGCAAATGTTTTGAGTGTGGTGAAATAAATTGCTTATTGAAATATGCGTAGGCTCGTCCTGTTATTTGAAAGGCTCCCATGACCTTGTGGAGCTTTTTACAAAGGAAATAGAAAACAGAAAGCTTGACGCCGAAGTGACTCTTGCCGGCTGTTTCTGTACCGGCAGGTGCAATCGTGACGGTGTTACCGTCGTAATTGACGGCGAAACCTACACCGGTATTACTAAGGAAGCATTCAACAGCTTTTTT
This sequence comes from Clostridiales bacterium, assembly GCA_029219925.1. Taxonomy (GTDB): domain Bacteria; phylum Bacillota; class Clostridia; order UBA1381; family UBA1381; genus UBA1738. Next base: position 2,094 of record JAQXUJ010000096.1, read on the forward strand.
GAAAAAAATGTTTTAGCAAAACTTGACAGCTAATGGGGGTATTAACGTGGCAAACTGCCTTACATTAAAAAAATCAAACTGTAAAAACTGCTATAAATGCATTCGTCACTGTCCTGTTAAGTCAATCCGATTCTCCGGCAATCAGGCATACATAATCGGTAACGAGTGCATACTTTGCGGACAATGCTTTGTCGTGTGTCCTCAGGACGCAAAGCAGATTGTTGATGAAACGGAAAAGGTTAAGGTACTGCTTCAGAGCGGCTCGCCGGTTTATGTCAGCATAGCCCCGTCTTTCATCGCAAACTATGACGGGGTCGGCATAGACTCAATGCGAAAAGCCTTGCAGCAGCTGGGTTTTGCCGATGTTGAGGAAACTGCCCTCGGCGCTACCATCGTAAAAAAAGAATATGACAGAATGGTCAACGAGGAACATAGGGATATTATTATCTCTTCCTGCTGCCATTCCATCAATCTGCTTATTCAGAAATATTTCCCCGCAGAGCTTCCATATCTTGCAGATATATATTCTCCGATGCAGGCTCACTGCATCGAGATAAAAAAGAAAAATCCCGACGCAAAGACTGTATTTATCGGCCCCTGCGTGGCAAAAAAGGACGAGGCGGAATATTACGAAGGTATCGTGGACGCCGTTCTCACCTTTGACGAGCTTACAAGATGGCTGAAGGAGGAAAATATAGAACTGGCACACGAGATTAAAAAGGACGAGAACAGCCGTGCCAGGTTTTTCCCCACCACCGGCGGAATTCTTAAAACAATGGCAAAGGATAATCCGGAATACACCTATATGGCAATTGACGGCGTTGAAAACTGTATGGCTGCGCTCAAGGATATTGAAAGCGGAAAAATACATAAATGCTTTATAGAAATGTCGGCATGTGTAGGCAGCTGCGTGGGCGGTCCGGTTATGGAAAAATTTCACCGCAGTCCTATTAAGGACTATATGGCGGTTTCAAATTTTGCCGGCAAAAAGGATTTTGATATTCCTCAGCCTGAGAGTCTTTCACTAAAGAAAACCTTTACCATAATAGACAAAAAGCTCCAGCAGCCGTCGGAAAAAGAAATTAATGATATTCTCCGCCAGATGGGCAAATTCAAACCCTCCGATGAGCTTAACTGCGGTTCCTGCGGCTACAACACCTGCCGTGACAAGGCAGTTGCCATATATCAGGGCAAAGCGGAAATTTCCATGTGTCTGCCCTTCCTTAAGGATAAGGCGGAAAGCTTTTCCGATACTATCGTTAAAAATACGCCCAACGGTCTCATTGTACTTAACGAAGCCCTTGAGGTACAGCAGATTAACGCTGCGGCGCTTAAAATGATTAACCTTCACAGCGCCAAGGATATTTTAGGCGATCTGATTGTCCGTGTTCTTGACCCTAAACCTTTTATGGAGGTTCTGGGCAGCGGACAGAGCATTAAAAATAAACGTACATATCTTGCCGAATATGAGAGATATGTTGAACAGACTATAATATATGACAAGGAATATCGGCTGATAGTATGCATTATGCGCGATATTACCGAAGAGGAGCATGTACGGGAGAAAAAGGAACGCATAAGCCGCGACACGGCAGAAATTGCCGATAATGTTGTAGATAAGCAGATGAGAATTGTTCAGGAAATTGCGTCGCTGCTGGGTGAAACAACAGCAGAAACAAAAATCGCACTGACAAAGCTGAAGGAGACTCTTGCCGATGAATAATTTGTGTGCAGATATAGGCTACAAAAGCATAAACCATTACGGCGAGCAATTATGCGGTGACCATGTGGATGTGGTTAAGCAGGGTGAAAATTCAAAGGTTATTGTCCTTGCAGATGGGCTTGGGAGCGGTGTTAAGGCGAGTATTCTGTCAACTCTTACATCGAAAATTATATCAACGATGATGGCGGAGGGCATTGCTCTTGAGGAATGTGTTTCAACCATTGCGGCAACTCTCCCCATCTGTTCGGTTCGCGGTGTGGCTTATTCGACCTTCACCATCATTCATCTGATCGATAACGAAACTGCGGAGCTTATTCAATATGATAATCCGCACATCATCTTCTTCCGTGACAATAAGAATTATGATTATCCCAAATCCGAAATGAATATTGACGGAAAAAAGGTTTACAAATCCGTGATAAAGCTGCAGGAAAATGATATTTTTATTGCAATGAGCGACGGTTGTCCCCATGCCGGAATTGGAATGGCGTACAACTTCGGCTGGAAGCGTGAGGATATTATAGATTTTATGGAGCCGCTGACCTTGGGCGGCTTTACGGCAAAAACGCTTGCGACCATTTTAACCGACGAATGTTATAAACTGTACGGCGAAAAGCCCGGTGATGACGCTACCGCATGTGTTGTGAAAATACGTAAACGCGCGCCGGTAAATATTCTGTTCGGTCCGCCCTCAAACCGTGACGATGCAAACCGAATGATGTCCCTTTTCTTCTCAAAGGAAGGTAAACACATAGTTTGCGGCGGAACTACCTCCTCTATTGCCGCAAAATTTCTGGGCAAAACGGTAAAAACCACCCTGAAATTCGAGGCAAGCGACGTACCGCCAATAGCCGAAATCGAAGGTGTTGACCTGGTTACGGAGGGTGTTATTACAATAAACAAGGTGCTTGAATACGCCAAAGACTACCTGAAGGGAAATGAGAGCTATTCCCATTGGGGATATAAGCGTGACGGAGCGTCGCTCATCTGCCGACTGCTTTTTGAGGAAGCAACGGATATAAACTTTTATGTCGGCAGAGCGGTAAATCCGGCACATCAAAATCCGGACTTGCCTATTAATTTTAATATAAAAATGAACCTTGTTGAAGAACTTTCCAAATGCCTGACGCAAATGGGAAAGCAGATAAAGGTTAGCTATTTCTAAAGAGATTTCGGCATGCCGCCGAATGTAAGAAAGGACTGAATAAGCATGAGAAAATTTGATACAAAGGTTCAATATTTGAAATATAAGGTACTGCGCGAGGTGGCGCGGGAGGCATGGAACGACACATTACTGGACAATGTGCTGGATATACCTACTAAAATTGTACCCGGCAACACTCCGACCATGCGCTGCTGCGTATACAAGGAGCGAGCTATACTTTCCGAGCGCGTCAAGATGGCTATGGGCGGTGACAAGAATAACCCGAATGTTATTGAAGTTATTGAAACCGCCTGTGACGAATGCCCAATGGGCGGATACGAGGTTACAAACTCCTGCCGCGGATGCCTTGCACACCGATGCGAGGACGTATGCAAGCGCGGCGCCATCAGCTTTGACCATAACCACGTTGCTCATATTGATAAGTCGAAATGCGTCAACTGCGGCGCATGCGCAAAGGTTTGCCCCTTCGCAGCCATTGTGGACAGAAAGCGTCCTTGTCAGAATGCTTGCAAAATAAAGGCTATTTCCATGAATGAGAATAAGGCGGCGAAAATCAATAATGATAAATGTATTGCCTGCGGCGCATGCGTATATCAGTGTCCATTCGGCGCAATCACGGATAAATCCTTTATCATTGATGTAATCGATATTTTAAAAAACAGCGATAACAATAAAAAATATAAGGTCTTTGCAGTTGTCGCACCGGCTATTTCGAGCCAGTTCACCTACGCAAAGCTGGGTCAGGTAATTTCAGGACTTAAGGAACTGGGATTTTACACCGTTATAGAAGCGGCGCTCGGTGCGGATATGGTTGCTAATGCAGAGTCAAAGGAGCTTGCCGAAAAAGGATTTTTAACCAGCTCCTGCTGTCCGGCATTTGTGGACTATATTCATAAAACCTTCCCCGACTTGGTGCCTTTTATTTCTCATAACCTTTCGCCTATGGCTACCATTTCAAAATATATCAAGGAACACGAGGCACCATGTAAAATTGTCTTTATCGGGCCGTGTACGGCAAAGAAGGCGGAGGTTTTAAAGGACGGAGTTAAGCCTTATGTTGATTCATGCATGACCTTTGAAGAGCTGCAGGCTCTTTTTGACAGCAGGGATATGGACATCACTACGCTGTCCGAGGATGTGCTTGATAATGCGTCCTACTTCGGCAGAATTTTTGCACGGTGCGGAGGACTTGCTGACGCAGTAAAAGAAGGTCTGAAGGAAAACGGTATTGAAAATTTCGAACTCATTCCCATTTCCTGCGACGGAATTGAGGCATGCCGTGTTGCGCTTCTTAAAAAGAGCAAGAATGTTCTGAACGCAAACTTTGTTGAGGGCATGGCATGCATAGGCGGCTGTATAGGCGGCGCCGGCTGTCTGACCCATGGTGAGAAAAACAAAGCCGAGGTCGACAAGTACGGTATGGAGGCGCATGAAAAAACCATTTCCGACGCTATATCGGTTTTAAAATAATAATATAATTGGTGGTGCTGCGAACATAGCACCACCAATTTTTGTGCAATAAAAATGCGGTTATATGGGCTTTATATTGTTTTTGTCGTTTTTTCCCTTTCTTCTGAGCGGAATACATGCGGCAATCATAATTGCCGCAATAAGCAGCATAACAATCAGCGCTGTATAGTCCTTCTTCAACTCATATATAGTAAATTCCGGCCTAGACGCCTCAAATTCAAGATAGCTGCCGTATGCCTTCGTTCCGACTTTTTTCGGTCCATCGCCGTAATCTACAAAAATGTCGACATTTTTATCGGACATCGGTAGATACCGTACCCGATATTTATCGGTGTAGCAGCCAATAATCTGAATATCACAGCTGTCAATAGCTCCCTTTTTCTCACTGCCTTTGTGTTTGCCGACAGAAATCTTTGCCGAATCCCCAAAAGCGCCGCACACAAGTGCCACCGATTTTCCGTCTGCTCTCTTTTCTGCCGAGGATATTATATCCATATTCCTGTGATATTCTGCGGTAATATCAGCGTCATACTTAGCCTCATTAAAGTCGTAGCTACTCCACTTCCCGTAATACCCGCTCTTTTCCGGCACCTTTGGGATACTTTCCTCAGGAATTGAATCCTTATAATTAAAGTTCAGCTTAGCAACTTCTTTGTCGTCGGCAATAAACCTCAGCGTAAATACAACATCTTTTCCAAAACCGTTTTTTACAAATGTTACGAATCCGTTTATATCGGTTTCCTCAGCAACGCCCCCATAGTTTATATCATCTACGCCTCCGAGAGCATCATTTACAAAATAATTGTTTTTCAGATTTATTTTATCCGCACTGCCGGCTATTGTTCCTGCAAATTCACCGTGCTCCGGTACATTAACAAGGGTTCTGCAATCGGTAATTTTCCCTGCCTCACCGGCAATTCCGCCAATATAATCACCTCCCGAAAGCTCACATTTTACTGCGGAATTTCTAATAACGGTAGTGGATCTCCCGGCAATTCCGCCAACATATCCTCCGTCGGTACTTGAAATCGTTCCATAGTTATCGCAGGACATAACGCTGCCCAAATCCATTTTACCCACAATTCCTCCGGCGTAATTCTTCTTTGCGGTAACAGCGCCGCTGTTGGTACAGCGCCTTATTACATTCTTTGTTTTATAGGTAAAGTTTACGGTTTTCTTTCCGTCCCGCGCCACATCATCCTCAGGGTCAAAATCATATTCAATCGCCATAGACCCTACCGTTCCGCCTACATTTACGTCACCGTTCACCTCGCCGTAATTCTGTGAATTTTCTATCTTTCCCCTGGTATCGCCGCTGCGGTCAAGATCCGAAATATCCAAATAATAGTCGTCCTTGTCGGCGTCTAATTTGTCTTCATACGCACCCATCAAAATATCAGACAGTGTTTCCAGCTTATCCCCTATATTATTTATGTCATCGTATAGCTGACTCTTCTTATCCGAAAGCAGACTGTTAAGGGTAGTAAACTCACCTTGGATACTGCGCGTCGAATCTATCAGTCCGTCAAGGCTGCCTGACAGCGAATCGGACGCCATCGGCAACGAAAATGCGCCGCCTTCCCTGAGGTTTCTGACCATAGAATTCAGCTTATCCGTAGCCTTTCCAAGGTAATCCGTTCCTTCCGACATACTTGTAAGACCGCTGCGCATGGAATCCATTGCAGCCTCACCTTTATCCGAAGCCTTTTTTAAATTCAACGATATATCCAGGTCGTCTATTGCGTCCTCAAACGCATCCAGTGCCGTTGCAAGATTGGTAAAGGCTCGTGAAAGCAATATAAATGCTGTACCGGCAGAACTAATATCAAAATCCTCCATCAAAATAAGTATAGCGTCGCCGATGGTTGAAACAGCTGACGCAATATCCCGGTAACATTCTGCCATACCCTTTAGATTGATTATTACTTCACCGGTTACATTCTCTAAATAACCTTCATTTTTCAGCTCTTGCAGCACCTTTACAATCTCTTCAACAGAGTTTCCGGCATTGTTCAGACTGTCGACTACATCCTGCAAGCCATCCCATATTTTCTTAAAGCTCTTATCAATATTTTTCTTGTTCTCTAAAGCCTGACGAAGCTCCGAAATGCCGCTTTTCATAACGCGTGCACCGCTTTCCAGCGAAGTAATACTTTTGGCAAAAGAATTTGATGCGCCGGATATCTGATTAAGAGCACGCTCAAGATACGTCTTAACGTCACTGATATCTTCATCAAAATCCTCGTTATCCTCCATGTCGTCAATTTCGTCCTTAACCGCCTCAACGGCGTTTTGCAGGTGATCTGTGGCTTCCATGAAGCTGCCGAGGCCTTTCGACATTTTGCCAATACCGGACAACAAATCATTAAATGCCGGCTCCGACTGCGTGAGAGCATCATTCAGCCTATCTGCCAAATCGTTAGTACTTTTTATAATGCTGTCGGCGTAATCGGCAACATCATCGGAAAGTGCGTCAATACTGTCGGTAATGCCGGTAACCGAAGAATTAATGCTGTCCAGACTGTCTGTAAGGCGAGTATCCGATGGATCAATGCTGCCGCTTACCGTACTTCTTATGTCAGAAATTGTTCTTCTTATATCGTCCAGAACATCGCCGGTATATTCCAGCAGAACATAGGGTTCGGTCTGACCGGCAATACCGCCTATATCCTTTCTGCCTTTAATAATTCCGTGATTTTCACAGCCTGTTATATAACCCGCACTTCTCCCGCAAATTCCGCCGGTATTATATCCGATGGATTTGTAGCCGACATTCCCGTAGTTTTTACAGGAATAAACACGCCCTTTGGTATATCCGCAAATTCCGCCGGTATCGGTATTAGTATCAATATTTTCGGTACTCCTTATATTTTCCAAATCAATATCCAAATCCTTTGCGGATTTATGCTCCTCCACATCGGTGGTGTTCACCAACGCATTGTTTTCACATCCGTCTATGATACCGAAATTTTGTCCGCAAATTCCGCCGGTATAGCTTTTTCCGGATACACTTCCGTATGATTTAGACGATTTTATCCTTCCGCTTTCTGTGACATATCCGCAGATGCCGCCCACCGATGCCTCGCCGGACACCTCTCCCAAAAACGAACAATTAACAATAATACCGCTGTTTTCACCTGCAATCCCGCCGATTACCTTACGGCTTCCGGAAGGAGCAACGGTTCCTTTAACGTTCAGATTTTCCACCGTCGCACCGCACTGGATATACCGGAACAATCCTTGATATGAGCCCTTTTCCTTTATATTAACACCGGAAATTGTATATCCGTTCCCCTTAAAAATTCCTCCAAAGGTTGGAATGGGAGTAAAATCAATTTTCGACAAATCAATATTTTCCGCAAGCTCCACCGTCCTATTCCGGGACCATGTATCGGTTTTGCATTTTTTCGCCAAATTTATGTAATCCTGCGTATTTCTGAGAGTTACCGTTCCTCCCTCCGCATAAACCGATAAGGGAAGCGCATAAGGCAGTACGCCGATAATAACTGCCATAAATACCGCTAATGCTTTATTTATCCGCTTTCTCACTATCTGCCTCCGCCTCCTTTATAATATTGCTCATATTTACGTTTGCCGCCATGTCACCCTTTAAAACACCGTGCATATCCGCATCCACATAGCCGTTTATATAGCCTCTGACACGTCCGTTTACTATAAATCTTCCGGTATCCTTCTTTACAATCTCCGGTGTTTTGATGGTAAATCTCGTCTTTTCGATAATCGTATCTCCCAGGAGCAGAATTTCCGGCAGCACACACATTACAAGGAACATTGACGTGAGAGTTCCGCTGCAAAGTGTCTTTCCTATTGAAACAATTGCAGGGTTTGTGGACAGCTTTCCTATTAAGAATCCCGCTGCCGCCAGTATGCTCCCGGAGGTCAGTACCGTTGGGAAGGCAAACTTTAGTGCCTCACGCATTGCTTTCTTAATAGACATGCTCTTTTTTGATTCCATATATCTGCTGGATATTACTATGGCGTAGTCTATATTTGCTCCCATCTGGATTGAGCTTACAATAAGATAGCTCAGGAAGTATATGGGATTATTAAACAGCGTAGCAAAAGAGAAATTTATCCATATACTGCCCTGAATAACCGCAATCTGCAGTATTGGCAGTCCGGCGCTCTTGAATGTAAAGAACAGCACTATAATAACGAACAGCGCCGACAGCACGCTTACTATAATATTATCGGTAGAAAATGCCTTTGCCAAATCATAGCTGCTTGTGGAATCGCCCACGAAATATGATGTATCGTAATATTTTGCGCAAATTTCATGAACCGTATCAATAAACGCAAAGGTTTCCTCGCCCTCCTTAGGCAAGTTCAAATTAACAAGTATTCTTGTATAATTTTCGCCCAAAAGCTG
>JAQXUJ010000097.1 GCA_029219925.1 Clostridiales bacterium
AAGGAAATCGGCTATCAGGTCGGCTCGGGCTTTATGGTGGGCAGTCCGTTTCAAACCCTTGAAAATATTGTTGCCGACCTTCGGTTTTTACAGGAATTAAATCCCGATATGATTGGCATAGGACCGTATATCACACATCACGAAACACCCTTTAAGGATTTTAAAAACGGCTCGCTTACGCTTACGCTGCGGCTCATTTCAATCCTGAGACTGCTGTTCCCGTATGCGCTGATTCCCTCCACAACCGCTCTGGGGACAATCGACCCGAACGGGCGCGAACTGGGACTAAAAGCAGGTGCTAATGTGGTTATGCCCAATTTGTCGCCGGTTAAATACAGAAAGCTTTACGATTTGTACGAAAACAAAATCTGCACCGGCGAAGAGGCTGCCCAATGCCGCGGCTGTCTGCAAAGACGGGTTGAAAACGCCGGCTACAGAATTGTAACCGATATCGGCAACGTTAAACGCTCCACCGACTTAAGAAGGGAGAAGAATTTATGACCCTGCAGCAAATTTTCTACGTTATCACAATTGCAGGCTGCGGCTCTATGAACAAAGCCGCCGAGATGCTGTATATATCGCAGCCAACCCTGACAAGTGCAGTCAAGGAGCTTGAAAATGAGCTTGAAATACCCATCTTTCAAAGAACCGGCAGAGGTACCGTACTCACCTCTGAGGGAGAAGAATTTCTTGCATATGCGCGTCAGCTTTATCAGCAGTACGAGCTTATGAAAGAAAAATATTCAAATCCCTCAAACATAAAACGTAAATTCGGCGTATCCTCCCAGCACTATTCCTTCGCTGTGAAGGCGTTTGTGGAAACGGTAAAGCAGTTTGACATGCAAAAATACGAATTTGCCATGCGAGAGGAGAAAACCGTCGACGTGATTAATGATGTCAGCACATTGAAAAGCGAAATCGGTCTTCTGTACCTGAATGAATTTAATCAGAAAATAATAAAAAAGATGCTTCGGGACAATGACCTTGAATTTCATGCGCTTATTGACTGCAAGGCATATGTTTATCTTTGGAAAAAGCATCCGCTGGCAAAAAACAGCTCAATAAGCTTTTCCGAGCTTGAAAATTATCCATGCCTTTCCTTTGAACAGGGTGAAAAGGGCTCCTTCTACTTTGCCGAGGAAATACTGAGCACTAATGAATATCCCCGCACAATAAAGGCTACCGACCGCTCTACAATGCTTAATTTAATGGTTGGATTAAACGGCTACACACTCTGCTCCGGGATAATCTGCGAAGAATTAAACGGCAGCGATTTTGTTGCCGTGCCCTTTGAATCAGACGGCGATAACCCAAATCAAACAATGCGTATCGGTTACATCGTTAAGAAAAGCACACCTCTTAGCCGTATAGGTCAAATTTACATTAATGAGGTTGCAAAATATTTGAACAGCTTATAAATTTTATTTATAACTCCCAATAATAATTACGTATTGGACATGGCGCAAATTAAATGATATAATATAAACATACCAAACAGATAGGTTAAATTTATTAAGCTGGGAGGCATATGAGGTGGCATTATTTCATAAAACAAAACGATGTTTAAATCGAATGTGCATATGTAAGTGAAATAAGAACATATAAGATAATTTTGGAGGAGGAAATATTATGAAAAAATTTATATCTATACTATCAATTACGGCAATAGCATTATCACTTCTTGCGTCATGCGGAGGCAGCAATGGCGGTGTTACTGTCGCTGTTCCAAACGACACCACAAACGAGGCAAGAGCGCTGCTGCTGCTTGAAGATAATGGTTACATTAAGCTAAAATCCGGTGCCGGTATTACCGCCACAATAAAAGACATTGAGGAGAATCCGTATAATATCAGCTTTAAAGAGGTTGAGGCGGCGCAGCTTCCCAATGTTTTACAGGACGTTGACTACGCGGTTATCAATTCCAACTATGCCATCCAGGCAGACCTGAATCCCGTTTCCGATTCACTTTTAATTGAAGGCTCATCTTCAGCGTACGGCAATATTCTTGCCGTAAAGGAAGGAAATGAGAATAAGGACATCATAAAGGCTTTAAAGGCTGCTCTTGAAAGCAAGGAAGTTAAGGATTTTATTACGGAAAATTATGACGGTGCGGTTATTAGTACGGTGGATAATCCCGGAGACGGCTATGACAGCTCGGTTGATTATTCTGCATTGGCAGGTCAGACGGTTACGGTTGCGGCTTCGCCCACACCCCATGCGGAAATACTGCAAATAGCTAAGGATATTCTGGCAAAGGAGGATATTACCCTTGATGTCAAGGAATTTACCGACTATGTTCAACCCAACAATGTTGTGGACAGCGGTGAAATTGACGCAAACTATTTCCAGCATCTCCCCTACCTCAATGACTTCAATGAGCAGAACGGAACACATATTGTTTCTGTCGGTGCAATTCATGTAGAACCGATTGCGCTGTATGGAGGAAAACAAACATCTCTTGACTCATTCAAAAATTAATTGATTATTTTAAAACCCCGCTAATATGGCGGGGTTTTCGCATGCATATACAGATTATTCATTTGACCGCCGTTATCTCTGTTCTTTTCAGTTTATTCGAATACTGCCGTTGCCGCCGTATTCGGCATAAGCTCAATATACCACCATTTTCCGCCGTAAAAATACTGCATTTGAACCTTAGATGAGTTTGCATTCGCAAGCTGCAACACATGAGAGCCATCTTTATTTTTCGCCGCCGTACCTTCAACCGCAATCATACTTTTAGGGAAAGCAAACATAGCCATTTCACAATTATCTACCTTTACGGGGTAAATACTTGCACCGGGCTTAATAAACTTGGAAAAGTGCCTAAATGCCTTGTACTGTCCACTATAAGTAAAATCGCCGGTTTGTGAATTCATGGTTGCCAAACCTCCGCAGAAAAACGGACCTATATTGGGTCCTCCGTTTTCGTCAAGCAGAAGATTCCATCCCGTAAACGAATCACAGCCCATATTTAGCGCCTTTGACATCATAAGCGACCATTTGCACCAATCGCTGTCATAATTATCATACAGTCTGGGGCCTCCCTCGGTAAAATTCCACTTTATATTCGGATATTCCGATTTCAGCTTATCAATCATTTCCACCAGTCCATCATAATAGTGAAAAGCAATGGCGTTGCAGTCATTTATAAGGTTGGGATTGTTCTTTAACTGATACAGCACTCTCTTCCACCCGGTGAAACTGTGATCATAAAGCCATATTTCCGTATTCATCCCCAAAGCCGT
>JAQXUJ010000098.1 GCA_029219925.1 Clostridiales bacterium
TATCCCGTGTGCTTCCCCAGGAGGATATGCCGTTTTTGGAGGACGGTACTCCGCTTCAGATTGTGCTTAATCCTCTGGGCGTACCATCGCGTATGAATATCGGTCAGGTGCTTGAAATGCATCTGGGCTACGCATACAGAACTCTCAGTTTGAAAACAAGACAGGAGCTTGAGTCCATGACTGCGGACGAGGCATACAAAAAGGTTATTCTTGCCGCAAAGGACGATCAGATTGCAAATAATAAGGAATATATCAAGATTGCAACGCCGGTATTCGACGGCGCTCATGACGAGGATTTGAAGCAGGCATTTGAGCTTGCGGGACTGTCGGAAACGTTTAAGTCAACGGTTTACGACGGAAGAACGGGTGATAAGTTCGATAACCCGGTTACGGTAGGCGTCATGTACTATCTGAAGCTGGATCACCTGGTAGACGATAAGATTCATGCCCGTTCAACCGGTCCGTACTCCCTTGTTACGCAGCAGCCGCTGGGCGGTAAAGCTCAGTTCGGCGGACAGCGTTTCGGTGAAATGGAGGTTTGGGCTCTGGAGGCATACGGCGCTGCATATACCCTACAGGAAATCCTGACGGTTAAGTCGGACGATATTGTGGGACGTGTTAAGACCTACGAGGCAATCGTCAAGGGCGAAAATATACCGAAATCCGGTATTCCGGAATCCTTCCGCGTGCTGGTTAAGGAGCTTCAGGCATTGGCGCTTGACGTTCGTATTCTTGACGGCGCCGGTGAGGAAATTGATATCGATGCGTCGCTGGACGACGATGATTCGGTAACCAGGGACAGCGAGCTGGTATCCACCATGGAGGAAGGCGATGTACCGTTCGAAGAGGATTTGGACGGCGACATGCTGCTTGAGGACGAGGATTTTGACTTTGTTGATGAGGATGAAGAAGAGGACGAAGACGACTTCGATGAGAATATCATCACGCCGGACGACTTTTAATAAGGAGGGGTTAAGTAATGTTGGAATTTAATAGCTTTGAAGCAATAAAAATCGGATTAGCCTCACCTGAAACCATTAGAGGCTGGTCCCACGGCGAAGTTAAAAAGCCGGAAACCATAAATTACCGTACATTAAAGCCGGAACGTGACGGCTTGTTCTGCGAGAGAATTTTCGGACCCACAAAGGACTGGGAATGTCACTGCGGAAAGTACAAAAAAATCAGATATAAGGGCGTAGTCTGCGACCGCTGCGGCGTTGAGGTAACAAAGGCAAAGGTGCGCCGTGAAAGAATGGGTCATATTGAGTTGGCTACTCCGGTATCGCATATATGGTATTTCAAGGGAGTGCCTTCGGCGATGGGATTGACCCTTGATATATCGCCGAGAAATCTTGAAAAGGTGCTGTATTTTGCGTCATATATCGTAATCGATCCGGGAAAGACCGAGCTTGAGGAAAGACAGATTTTGTCCGAAAAGGAATACCGTGACGCATATGAGAAGTACGGCGATAAGTTCACCGCAGGCATGGGCGCGGAGGCTATTCTGACCCTTCTTCAAAATATTGACCTTGACGCTCTTTCGGCAGAGCTCAAAGAGGAGCTGGAAGACTCCCAGGGGCAGAAGAGAGCAAAGATTATAAAGAGATTAGAGGTTATCGAGGCGTTCAGAATTTCCGGAAATCGTCCTGAGTGGATGATTTTGACGGTTGTACCGGTAATTCCGCCCGATTTACGGCCTATGGTTCAGCTGGACGGCGGACGTTTTGCCACCTCCGACCTGAACGATTTATACAGACGTGTTATTAACCGTAATAACCGTCTGAAAAGGCTGCTGGAGCTGGGCGCACCGGATATAATCATCAGAAACGAAAAGCGTATGCTTCAGGAGGCTGTGGATGCGCTGATTAACAACGGCCGCCGCGGCAGAACCGTTACGGGACCGGGTAACAGAGCTTTGAAATCCCTGTCCGACCTATTAAAGGGTAAGCAAGGACGTTTCCGTCAGAACCTTCTCGGTAAGCGTGTGGACTATTCGGGACGTTCGGTTATCGTCGTAGGTCCGGAAATGAAGATTTATCAGTGCGGCGTTCCGAAGGAAATGGCGATTGAGCTGTTCAAGCCATTTGTTATGAAGGAGCTTGTTTCAAGAGGACTTGCTCATAATATCAAGAGCGCAAAGCGCATGGTGGAGCAGGTTAAGCCGGAAATTTGGGACGTTCTGGAGGACGTAATCAAGGAACATCCGGTACTTTTGAACCGTGCGCCTACGCTGCACAGACTGGGTATTCAGGCGTTCGAGCCGAAGCTGGTTGACGGTCATGCGCTGAAGCTGCACCCGCTGGTATGTACGGCTTATAACGCCGACTTCGACGGCGACCAGATGGCTATTCACGTTCCGCTGTCACCCGAGGCACAGGCAGAAGCAAGATTTTTGATGCTGTCGGCTAATAACCTGTTAAAGCCTCAGGACGGACATCCGGTAACGGTGCCTACTCAGGATATGATTCTGGGTTCATACTATCTGACAATTGTTAAGGACGATGAAATCGGCGGAAAGGATTATCCCGAAAGAGATACCTCCGAGGAATGGCATCCGAATTACTATACGTCGGAGGACGAAGCAATGCTGGCGTACTTTAACGGTGCTGTAGGTCTGCATACTCCGATTAAGGTAAGACGTGAAAAGAACGTTCACGGAATACCATATACAAGAATAATTGACGCGACCGTCGGCAAGCTGATATTCAATGCCAATATCCCGCAGGATTTGGGCGGTGTTGACAGAACACCGGGCTGTGAAACCATGCTTGACCTTGAGGTTGACGAGGTTGTGGGAAAGAAGCAGCTGGGTAAAATTATTGACAGGTGTATTCGTATTCACGATACTACAAAAACAGCCGAGGTTCTTGATAAAATCAAGGCTACCGGCTATAAATATTCAACCCTGGGTGCGCTGACCGTTTCGGTAAGCGATATCGAGGTGCCGGAGAAAAAGAAGGAGCTCCTTGCCGACGCAGAAAAGCAGATTGACGCAATCTCCAAGAAATACAGACGTGGTCTGTTGACCAATGAGGACAGATATAACGAAGTAATTCAGGTTTGGAGTTCGACCACAGACAAGGTTACCGAAGCAATGATGGAGCATATGGATAAGTTCAATCCAATCTTCATGATGGCGGATTCGGGAGCACGAGGCAGCGTAAACCAGATAAGACAGCTGGCAGGTATGCGTGGACTTATGGCGGATACAAAAGGACGTGCGGTAGAAATTCCTATTCGTGCGAACTTCCGTGAAGGACTGAACGTACTTGAGTATTTCGTTTCGTCCCACGGTGCGCGTAAAGGTCTTACCGATACGGCTCTGCGAACCGCCGATTCGGGATATCTGACCCGCCGTTTGGTTGATGTTTCCCAGGATGTTATCGTCCGTGAAAAGGACTGCGGTACCCATGAGGGTGAAACGGTACGGGCTATCAAGGACGGAAACGAGGTTATCGAGCCGCTTAAGGATCGTATTGTCGGACGTACGTCCCTATGTGACGTTAAGCATCCGGAAACCGGCGAAATTCTGGCATTTGCCGACCATCTGATTACCGAGGATCAGGCAGACGCTATAATTAAAGCAGGTATCGAGGCTGTGCAGATAAGAAGTGCGCTAACATGCCGTACAAAGAACGGCGTTTGCTCCAAGTGCTACGGCACAAACCTTGCTACAGGAAAGCTTGTAAATGTGGGCGAGGCGGTAGGCATTATCGCTGCGCAGTCCATAGGCGAGCCGGGTACGCAGCTGACCATGAGAACCTTCCATGCCGGCGGTGTCGCAGGCGGCGCAGACGTTACGCAGGGTCTTCCCCGTGTTGAGGAGCTGTTCGAGGCAAGAAAGCCGAAGGGACTTGCTATTCTTACCGAAATCGGCGGAAAGGTTACCATCACCGAGGTAAAGAGAAAACGCGAAGTTACCATCACCAACGATGAAACTGCGGAAGCAAGAACTTATGTTATTCCGTACGGTTCAACCATAAGAGTCAATGACGGCGATGTGGTTGAAAAAGGTGAGGAGCTGACCGTAGGTTCGGCATATCCTAACGATATTCTGAGGATTAACGGACCGCAGGCGGTTCAGGTGTATATTACGAGAGAGGTTCAGCGTACCTACCGTATGCAGGGTGTTGATATTAACGATAAGCACGTTGAGATTATCACCAAGCAGATGCTGCGCAAGGTCAGGGTTGAAGACTCAGGCGATTCGAACCTGCTTATTGGCTCTGTAGTTGATAAATTTGAGGTTGAGGAAGTAAACGAGCAGCTTAAGGCGGAGGGAAAGGAAAATCTTGTAGAGTGTTCGCCGGTGCTTTTGGGTATAACAAAAGCGTCGCTGGCAACAAATTCCTTCATGTCGGCAGCATCCTTCCAGGAAACCACAAAGGTTCTTACCGACGCTGCGATTAAGGGTAAGGTTGACCCGCTACTCGGTCTTAAGGAAAACGTTATCATTGGTAAGTTGATTCCTGCCGGAACGGGTATGCCGGCGTATAAGAACGTTGGCGTTACTGTTGACGGTGTGGAAATACCCGAGGATTAATGAATAAAAAAAGCTGCGGCATCTTGCCGCAGTTTTTTTATGAAAAATCTCAAAATTTTCATACAATAATACCGTAAAAAAAACAAAAAATAACTATGTGCATATGCACGGAAAGGAACGTTTTGGTATGAAAAAAGAAAATTTTGAATTTGATATTACGGAAAAGCTTAACACAGTTGCGTCCGCCACAGAGTGTACGGGACTGATTCAGATTCCGCCCACCAATGAAGAGGAAGCTGAGTCATACGGCGACATATATGTGGTGCCTGAGCAGGTGAACGATTTTGCAAAGGTAAAAAGAGCAAAGGGGCGGCATGTGAAGAGCGCGCCGTAAAATGACAAAAAAATTAAAGGACTGAAGAAAACCGTATTTTCCTCAGTCCTTTGTATTTCATTGATTTTGCTCGGTAAGCGAAATAACCAGCCGCGCCATGTCCTGTTTTGACAGCTCGTATCTTTGGTCAAAATTAAATTTGAGTGGAATATTCAGATTTTCAAGAATGCTGTTGGCGTATGCAACGGTTATGGGTGAATCGGGCATGAACAGATTATTTTCGCCGTCAATAATTCCCAATTTTTTGAAGGTTCCAACAGCGTCGTAGTAGTTGCTGTCCTGAAAAACGTCGGCGAAATTTTCCGAAATATCCTCTTTTAGATGCAGAAGAGTTGCCAAAATCAAAACATATTCCGAACGTGTAACCTTCGTATAGCTGTTGTGAAGATTAATATTCGTGTAGGTTTCCGCCCATTTCAAAATATTCTGTGAGGCAAAATCCTCAACGAGATAGCTGCCGGAAAGCTGCGAAAGAGGCAGGGTATTATGTACCGAAACATTGTAATACTGCCGCTGCTGCGGACGCGGGTAGGGACGTTCCGCCATAGAAAGGTCAGTTTCAGCGGAGGAATATATTTCAGCGGTTTCATCGTTATATATGATTATTTGAGAATTGCCGCCTCCCAGTAAATCGCCGCATGTGATGCTGCCGAAAAAGGGCAGTGAATAGCATGGGCGCATATAGCCGTCGTACAGAGTGGTGCTTACGTCCTCCTTTTTATGCCCCGCTATATAAACTTTGTCACAGGAATCAAAGCCGATTACCGGTGTTGCCAAATAGATTGTTTCGTTTTTTTGGCAAAGAAATCTGCCGTTTGAGTCAAACAGCGACATATTATCGAGGATAAGAATATCCTTTGTACCGATATTTTCGCGGAACACGCCCACTGCAATATTGGAGGCAGGCTCGTCAAGCTCCCATAACAACTCGCCTTCGGCGGTGTACGCACAGATGGACGGACCCGCCATAAGCACAACCGGACGGTCGTCGCCGTAAAGGCAGTCTACACATACTGAATTTGCATGAGCCGGCATATCGGCTTTCCATAAAAGACTGCCGCTGCTGTCAAGAACATTATATCCGGCAATTATTTCCTCTCTGCCGTCACCGTTGATGTCGTAAACGGCAGGACAGCAGCCGATATTCCCCTGAAAGCTCCAAAGGATATTCAAGTTTACGTCATAAGCCCACATGCGGCTGAATTTGTTTTTTATTATAATATTCTGCGCATATCCCGTTCCTTCCAGGTCGGCAATGGTTATACTGCCGCCTACGTATTTTCCGGGAAGGGGGACTTTGTTTTTTACTTCTGAGGTTTTGCCGTCCAGGATGAGCAATTCGCCGTTCATAATGAGAATGACCTCATTTTTGCCGTCCTTGTCGATGTCGTAAACCTGTACGGGGATGTCGCAGGAGGTTATGCGGGACCGGTAATTGGGGTCGCCCACCTGCCACAAAAGCTTGCCTTCCGCAGAAAATACCGTAACGCACACGGTCTGGTGAGGAAAATATCGTTCGTCACTGACCACGTCTCCTTTTGCGAAAATCAGCTCCATGCGCCCATCTCCGTCGATGTCGCCCAGGCGCAGCTGACAGCCGCCCCCGGCAGCGCTTATGTCAATACTGGTTTTGAAAGCTTCTGTTTCCATAAAAATTAAACCTTTCATTGCTGAAGTCTTTATGATATTGTATCACATATTTTGAATAAATGCAAATTTTATTTCATAAACAATTATAGAATGATGTAGGAAAGGATTTTTTATATGATGCGGAGCTTTGATTTAAGACAAAAAAAGGTTATTGATGCGGATACCGCCGAAAAAATCGGATATATCAGGGACATGGATATTGATTTTGAAAACGGCAGAATAAATTCGGTGACCATTCCAAAAGGCGGAATACTGGGCATGCTGGGCGATAAAGGAAGCATTACAGTGCCGTGGGAAAACGTTCAGGCAATAGGAAGGGAGTATGTAATTATAAAACAAACCGGAAATATATTTGGAAAGGAATTATAAGAAATATAAGCTGCCCCGTGCCGTAAAATCAGCACGGGGTGCATGATGCAGGATTTTTTTGTTATGCCGTATCCGTAAACGCAAAATGGCCAAGGATATCAAGGCTGCGAGAACAGCTCCATAATTTCCTCCTTTGATAGGGAGGATAGAGTTGAGGAGTTTGTGCGTATCATGTCATCGGCAAGACGGCGTTTTTTGTCCTGAAGCTTTAACATCTGCTCCTCAATGGTGCCCTTTCCGGCAAGACGGATAACATGCACCGCTTTGGTCTGACCTATGCGGTAGGCTCGGTCGGACGCCTGATCCACCGCTGCCGGGTTCCACCAGGGGTCGTAATGAATGACCATGTCTGCGCCGATAAGGTTTAGTCCTGAGCCACCCGCCTTCAGCGATACCAAAAACACGCTGCGCTCGCCTTTGTTGAAACGGTCAGCCATTTCAGTGCGCGCAAATGAGGAGGTTTTTCCGTCAAGATAGAAGGTTTCCACGCCCATATCGGTCAAACGCCTGCGGATAATGTCAAGCATGGAGGTAAACTGGGAAAAAATCAGTATTCTGTGCCCCGACTCAAGAGCCGAGGAAACCAGCTCCTCCAAAAGCTTTAATTTTCCGCTGCCCTTGTCATAGTTTTCGTCAATTAGCGCAGGGTGACAGCAAATCTGCCTAAGACGCATCAGAAGGGACAGGATACGGATATTGTCGCCTCCATATGCTATTATTTCGGAAGCCTCACGCCGTGCTGCGGCAAGATATGCGGAATATATTTTCTTCTGTGACGGTTCGAGCTCGGCAAAGAAGGTATTTTCGATTTTCCCCGGCAGTTCGGATAGGACATCGTATTTCATTCGCCGCAGCATAAACGGCTTTATGCGCTGGCGCAATGCGTCCGCCGCCGAATCGTCGCCGTCGGAGACAGGCTTTTCAAATTTATCCGAAAACTGACGGTATGTGCCCAAATACTCCGGCATGATAAAGTCGAAAATAGACCATAGCTCGGACAGGGAATTTTCGATGGGCGTTCCGCTTAAGGCAAAGCAGCTTGCGGCGTGAATTCTTTTTACTGCCTTTGCACTTAGGGTTTTGGGGTTTTTAATGTTCTGCGCCTCGTCAATGAAGCAATAGGAAAATTCAATGCCGGAATATTCCTGAATATCCCTGCGCAGAAGAGGATAAGAGGTTATTATAAAGTCATATCCCGAAATATCGGAAAGTCCGCGGACGCGGTCCTCTTTTGTACCGTCAATAATTTTAGCCTTGGCTGATGGGGCAAAACGGGTAATTTCCGAAAGCCAATTATAGGTGAGGGCACTGGGAGTTACTACCAGCGCCGGAGGATGCGGCTTTTCGCTCATGATGAAGGCAATAACCTCAAGGGTTTTTCCGAGGCCCATATCGTCTGCAAGTATGCCGCCGTAACCAAGCTCGGACAGTTGTTTCATCCAGTGTACGCCGGTTTTTTGATAGCCTCGGAGAATTTTATCCAGATAATCCGGAATATCGGCGCGAATACTGCGTATCTCCTCAATCAGACTGTCAAAGGATTTGTCCGCTTTGATACTGCCGTTTTCCGCCGCTCCGGCAAGAAACAGGGCGTGATATTTGGAAACTTGTTTACGCCCGCCCCTAAGCTCGGCGAAGGAAAAATCGAGACTGTTTAATATGTCAAAGGCACTCATTTTGTCGTCAAGAGTCAAAAAGGAGCCGTCCTTCATGCGGTAGTACGATTTTTTTCGGCGCATGGCATGCAGTATCCCGGCAATTTCAACGGGAGAAAGGTTGCTTTCAAACCCAACCTCAAGGAGATTTATCTTACTGCTGTAGGAAACGTGTCCCTGCATATGCGGTGTTTCGGCAGAAACCATTTTGCGGAAGCTGTCCGAAAGATGAATTTCCGCTGCCTCGGAGAGTCGGTCCAGCTTTTCGGTGATAAAGCTGTAAATTTCGTCATTTCCGCCCAGGTACAGGGTCTTGCCGGAAACGTCGAAGCCGTCGAAAAATGACATGATATATTGCTCGCCGGCACGGTCCCGGACAATTATCTTTTCCTCGCCGGCATCACCGTCGGGAAGGCGCACCGAGATACTGCCGTAACGGGCGATAACAGCGGCGGAAATGCCGTCGGCAAATCGGTCAAAATATACGCTGAAGGCAGGCTTTTCGTCAACAATAATATTGTAAATTCCCTGAGCAACCACACCTTTTTGCCCTTTCAGAGCCGGAAGAACGTTGGCAGCAAATCGGGCGGAATTACGTCCCTTAAAGTCAATCTGGGTTCGGCTTTCGGTAGCCAGGGCGCTGTAAAGGGGCATAAACCATTTACGCCAGTCAGACGACGTGGAATACAGGTCGCCGTCATAGAAGAACCAGCTGCCGTCGGGAATGACCGCCAGACCGCTTTGGGGAATTGAAATATTAATATTATCGTCGGTGGCGGTCAAATCCACTAAAATATCAGGATTTTCGCAGCGGATGCGCATGTTTGGCTGAGGCATGCCGTTTAAGGTGAACCGACAGTCCGCGCCCTGCATAAGGGGGAGAAGTCTGCCCGCCGTATAGCTGCCGAAATCCACCGATGTAAGCCGCGGCGTATAGGCGGAAGCAGCCGCCTTATTCTGATATGCCTCGGCGAGTATGGTCAGAATATGCTCCTCATAGCCTGAAAAGGTGCAGCTTTGAGGGTCAAAATTTTTGTGGCCGGGCAGCTTATAGCTGCTGCCTGTAATATATGCCTGAAGAAAACCTTCAATTCCGGCAATGGGCGAGTCCGAATGTCCCAGCTTTATTGCGGCGGAATAGCTGCATTCACGGCGATGGTTTGTGGTTATATTGAAGATGAAGCCGATGTGAACAGGCTGTTTTTTGAGGCTTTGGCGCTCATATTCGCCGCACAGAGCCCCGGCTACGCGGTCGTTGGTATCGGTGACTGGACAGTCTGAAATAAGCTCGTTCTGTCTTGCCTTTAAAACAGCGACTATGTGCTTGCAGTTTGAAGACATCGTCTGATAATAGGGACAGGTGCAGAAGGTTTCGCAAATGCCGCCGTTATCGTCAAAACCGATATGGACATTGTAAATCTGAGCAGCGTCCACCGCCGCCACAATGCTGTTTTCACTTCGCACACGGATATGGACGCGCCCCTCCTTAAAATAGTCCATTCCCGAACGGTAGACGCTATCTGAGCATATTTTCCTTATGTCGCTGTCAGAAATATTCATATACTCTCTGCCTCCTTGTTTATCCTTTTAGTATAGCATAATTATTCCAAAAATTCAAGGGTTTACCATAATTAATAACTATTTAATGG
>JAQXUJ010000099.1 GCA_029219925.1 Clostridiales bacterium
TTGGATTTGCAGAATTGGTAAACTGACTTGGAATAAAACTGTTCGGCGTTGCATCCGCCAACTCCTGCGCTTTTGCGATGGCACCCTTCATTCCCTGTGCTCCCTCTGTAAGTACAAGCTCAGCTCCGTATGCTTTCAAAAGGTTTCTGCGTTCAACGCTCATAGTGTCGGGCATGGTAAGAATAATCTTATATCCTCTCGACGCCGCAACAGACGCAAGTCCTATACCTGTGTTGCCGCTGGTTGGCTCTATTATTACCGAATCCGGCTTTAATGCGCCCTTTTCCTCAGCTTCATCAATCATTGCCTTTGCAATCCTGTCCTTGACGCTGCCTGCCGGATTAAAATATTCCAACTTAGCCAGGATGGTTGCGGACAGTTTTTTCTCATTTTCATAGTTCTTCAGCTCTAACAGAGGTGTTCCTCCGATTAAATCGGTAATTCTTTCATATGTTTTCATAATTAATTCTCCTTTTCGCTATTATATTTTTTCTATATTTTATTTGCTCCAACATCGCTTCTTCATACGTGTTTTCATAAAACCGCCTCCTAATTCCTACATTACCTACGTGTTTAATATGTTTATATTCTATCACTATTAAATATATTTGTCAATACCTATTTTAATATTTTTACAAATTTTAGTTGAAAATTCATTTTACATATGGTAAAATATAGCGTGAAAGCGGGTGAAACATGTGAAAAGCAACATATTTAACATATCATTCGACAGCGGCACAGGCTGCGTACGGTCAATAATTTTGGAGGATGACCCATATCTTATGAATTGGCGAGGTCAGACTCACGAATGGGGCGAGCTTTTCACGCGTCATCGCCGTACGGCATACAACTGGACGCCGACGTGGAATTTTAATGAACCGCTCAGGCTTGATTACTTCCGTGAAAGCATAAATGATTCGGAAAGTATATACAAATGTAGCCGTCTTCAGGTTTCGGTAAAGCGTAGTTTCACCGGAACAGGCCGTTTTAAAGAAAGCTATATCTTTACAAATCTCTCGGATAGTGAGTTGTTTTGCCGAAAAGGTGAGGTGGGTATTTATACTACCTTCTGTGACGAATACACCTCTGCCCTTATCAGCCAGACCACAAAATGCCATGCCCATGTTTGGTGCGGCGAAAATGCCTCCTGGGTCAATGCTTTACGCCAGGGTATATCTGACAAAAATCTGGGTCTTGTGCTGACAGAAGGCTCTATAAACTGTTACAGCATTGACCGGGATAACCAAAAGCTTGCCACAGCAACGCGTGGTAATATTATTTTGTCACCGAAAATACCCCCGCTGCTTCCCGGCGAAAGCTATACAATCAGTTGGGAGCTGTTTGAACACAGCGGAACGGAGGCTTTTAAGCAGATTATTGCAAAAGAGAACAATCTTTTTGATATTTCTGCCGGATTATATACTATTTTCAATAGTGAGAATTTTGAATTCAATTTTCCTTATGCAGACGGGACAAAAATAACCTGTGACGGCAAAGACATACCTTACACCGTGAAAAATAACAGAATTTATGTCATGTATCCTCCCCATAAGTTCGGTGAACATAAATTTATTATTGAACAAAACGGCAAACACACGCACATTTGCATGTATAATGCCGACAATTTTGAGGAGCTTGTTAAAAAAAGACTTTACTATATTGCCGATAAGCAACAGTATCACCGCAAAGGCAGTCACCTTGACGGCGCATACCTTATTTACGACACCAAGGATGATTATCTCTATTTCAACAACGAAAATTCCGATCATAACGCATCGAGAGAACGACTGGGCATGGGGCTCGCCATGACAAAATATCTGCAAACCCATAATGATCCCAAACTAATGGACAGCTTATCGGAATATGTCAATTTTGTTCTGCGAGAATTTGTTGATACCGAAACAGGCGAGGTTTTCAATACGGTCGGCAAAAACCCCAATGCAAAGCGGTTGTATAATGCTCCCTGGGCAATGACATTTATGGCAGAACTTTTTGAGCTTACAGGCGATGAAAAATATCTTGAATATCTCCACCGTATAACAGATCATTATTACTCTTTGGGCGGTGAAAAATTCTATCCCAACGGTTTTAGCCCCAAGGATATCATTAGCGCATTTAAAAAGGGTGGCAAGGATGATTATGCAAAATCAGCTATGGAGAATTTCAAAACGCATGTCAATAATATGCTTAAAGTGGGACTTGATTATCCGGCTCATGAAGTGATATATGAGCAGACAATCGTCACGCCTGCGGTTACCATGATTTGCGACATGGGAATAATGCTTAATGATTACGACTATGTGCAAAAGGTAGACGCACATCATAAAACCCTTGAGCGCTTTAGCGGCATGCAGCCTGACTATCGCTTAAACGGCATTGCCATAAGATATTGGGACGATTACTGGTTTGGCAAAGCAGCGTTGTTCGGCGACACGCTTCCTCACTACTGGAGCTGTCTTTCGGCACGTTCCGACAATGATTTCTATTTGCTTTCCGGTGACGAGAAATATAAGCATGCAGCCGAAAACTGTATAAGAAACTGCTTGTGCCTGTTCTTCCGGGACGGCGGTGCATCCTGTGCATACGTTTATCCCTTCTGCGTTGATGACCATGACGGCGAATTCTATGATGATTGGGCAAACGATCAGGACTTTGCGCTGTATTTCGCAATGCAAATATTAGACAAAAATTAAAGAGAGGATAATAAATCCCGGCAAAATCACAGTAAATGGTGATATGCCGGGATAATTTTTTTAATTCTTTTCGCATTCCAATGAATAACGTAAAACATTGAAAAGCAAAAGCGTGTTCATAGTTTACTCATGTCATCGATAAAATCGTCTGCTCTTAACTAAGCAGATCAATTATTTATTCATTGCCTTTTCAACTTCAACCGCAACAGCAACAGTCATACCAACCATTGGGTTATTTCCTGCGCCGATAAGTCCCATCATTTCAACGTGAGCCGGAACGGAGGATGAGCCTGCAAACTGTGCATCAGAGTGCATTCTTCCCATTGTGTCCGTCATTCCGTATGATGCGGGACCCGCAGCCATGTTATCCGGATGCAGTGTACGACCTGTACCGCCGCCCGATGCAACTGAAAAATACTTCTTACCCTGTTCGATACATTCCTTCTTGTATGTACCTGCAACCGGGTGCTGGAATCGAGTCGGATTTGTCGAGTTACCGGTAATGGAAACATCAACACCTTCATGATGCATAATAGCAACGCCTTCACGAACATCATCTGCGCCATAGCAGCGAACCTTTGCTCTCTCACCCTTTGAATAAGCTGTTTCCTTCACAATTTCCAGTTTACCTGTGAAATAGTCAAACTTCGTCTGAACATATGTGAAACCGTTAATTCTTGAAATAATCTGAGCGGCGTCTTTACCAAGACCGTTCAGAATAACTCTTAAGTCTTCTTTTCTCGCCTGATTTGCAGAACGAGCAAGACCAATTGCGCCCTCTGCAGCCGCAAATGACTCATGACCCGCCAAAAAAGCAAAACACTTTGTATCTTCTCTGAGAAGCATAGCGCCCAGATTTCCGTGTCCGATACCAACCTTTCTGTCATCAGCAACAGAACCGGGAATACAGAATGACTGCAGACCTACGCCAATCTTTTCAGCGGCATCGGCAGCCTTTGTGCAGCCGTCCTTAATAGCGATTGCTGCGCCTACAATATATGCCCAGCAAGCATTCTCAAAACAAATCGGCTGGATGCCCTTAACTATATTGTAAACGTCGATACCCTTATCATCACAGATTTGCTTAGCTTCCTCAATTGACGAGATACCGTGCTTGGCAAGCTCTGCGTTTATTTGGTCAATTCTTCTTTCATAACTTTCAAATAATGCCATAACCTTGTACCTCCTATATTATTCGCATCTCGGGTCTATCAGCTTAGCAGCGTCGTCAACTCTGCCGTATTGACCCGAAGCCTTTTCAAGAGCCTCATTTGCGTCCATGCCTTTTTTAATCATGTCCATCATTTTGCCAAGATGAACAAATTTATATCCGATAATTTCTCCGTTTTCATCAACAGCAACCTTAGTGATATATCCTTCAGCAAGCTCAAGATATCTGGGGCCCTTTTTCAGTGTTGCATATGTAGTACCTACCTGTGAGCGAAGACCTTTGCCCAAATCCTCAAGTCCGGCACCGATAGGCAGACCATCCTCGGAAAATGCAGTCTGGGTTCTTCCGTAAACAATCTGCAAGAACAGTTCGCGCATTGCTGTATTGATAGCGTCACAGACAAGGTCGGTGTTCAGTGCTTCAAGAATGGTTTTACCAACCAGAATCTCCGAAGCCATAGCAGCAGAATGAGTCATGCCCGAACAGCCAACAGTTTCCACAAGAGCCTCCTGAATAATGCCTTCCTTAACATTAAGTGTCAGCTTACATGCGCCCTGCTGCGGAGCACACCAGCCAATACCGTGTGTCAGACCCGAAATGTCTTTAATTTCTTTCGCCTGAACCCACTTGCCCTCTTCCGGAATAGGTGCAGGACCATGATATGCGCCCTTGGTAAGCGGGCACATAGCCTCTACTTCGCTTGAATATTTCATAGTAGAATCTCCTTTCAAAA
>JAQXUJ010000100.1 GCA_029219925.1 Clostridiales bacterium
CAGTCTTCCCGTCCTGATGTATCACAGTATTATCCCGGACTCTTCAAAATCCGGCAAATATGTAATCACCCCTCAGAAATTTGAGGAGGACTTATTGTACCTTGAGCAAAAGGGATATACGACAATATCTGCAAAGCAGCTCATACGCTATGTGTACGCAAACGGAGAGCTCCCCGAAAAGCCGGTTATCATTACCTTCGATGATGGAATGTACAACAATATGGAGTATGCTGTTCCTATACTTGAAAAGCACGGCGCATGTGCCATTTTCTCTGTAGTAGGTAGCTACACAGACGAATACACCGAAAGCAATATTGTAAATCCGACATACAGCTATCTCAGGTGGGCTGATATTGCCTCACTTTCGGAGAGAGGCTGTGTAGAATTCGGCAATCATTCATATGATTTTCATTCAATTTCGCCCAAGCGCTACGGCATACAGAAAAACAAATCGGAGGATTCCCTTGAATATATCAATGTTTTCTATCAGGACACGCAAAAAATGCAGTCGGAGTTTTTCTCCCACTGCAATTACCGTCCCATCATTTACACCTATCCCTTCGGAAGCTACAGCAAGGAAAGCAGCCGCGTGCTTGAAAAAATGGAATTTTTAATTTCATTTTCCTGTTCGGAAGGAATTAACAAAATCACCAGAGACGGAGATTGTCTGTTTATGCTGAAGCGATACAACCGCGACGGACGTCCGTCAACATGGCAATTTTTTTCTAAGCTGAAAATATGAACCCGGATTAATCGGATAAATTGGAAAAGCCACGGCAGAACAACAATAGTCCGCCGCAGCTTTTTTATTTAAAAATATCCTTCATCATGTCTCCGAAGCCTTTACGCTTTTTATAGTTTTTTTCTTCAATCATTCCGTCGAATTCACGCAGCAGCTCCTTTTGACGCTGAGTAAGATTTTTCGGCGTTTCCACCTCAACCTTGACTAACTGGTCGCCTCTGCCCTTCCCTCTTATATACGGAATACCCTGTCCGCGGAGCCTGAATACACTGCCCGTCTGGGTTTCCGGCGGGATATCGTATTCAACAAGACCGCTTATCGTCGGAACCTTGATATTTGCGCCCAATGCAGCTTGCGCAAAAGTTATCGGCATAGTAACGTATACGTCAAAATTGTCACGTGTGAAAATATTATGCTTTTTAATTCGTATTGTAATAAGCAAATCTCCTGACGGAGCACCCTTTGTTCCCGGTTCGCCCGCACCGCTTATCTGCATGGTCTGACCGTCATTAATTCCTTGCGGAATATCAACCTCGATAGTTTTCTGACGGCGAACTCTTCCGGTTCCTCGGCAGAAGGTGCATGGCTCTTTAATAATCTTGCCTTCGCCATGACAATCGGGACATGTGGAAACATTACGCATATATCCCAGCGGTGTTCTTGTCTGCGTTGTTACCTGACCGCTGCCGCCGCAGCGCGTACAGGTCACAGGACTTGTTCCTGCTTTTGCTCCGCTGCCGTGGCAATGCCCGCATTCCTCCTGCTTATCAATATTAAGCTTCTTTTTGCAGCCGAATGCCGCCTCTTCAAAAGTCAGCTCAACAACCTGACGTATATCAGCACCGCGCTTAGGTGCATTTCTGCGGCTTCCTCCGCCAAATCCGAAACCGCCGCCGAAAATGTCTGAGAAAATATCCCCAAAATCACCAAAGCCGCCAAAGGGACTTTCACCTCCGGCTCCTCCGCCGAAATTCGGGTCTACACCGGCATGACCGAACTGGTCATAGCGTGCCTTTTTATCGCTGTCGGAAAGCACCTCGTAGGCTTCATTTACCTCCTTAAACTTCGCCTCGGCGGTCTTATCAC
Source organism: Clostridiales bacterium (assembly GCA_029219925.1). Lineage (GTDB taxonomy): Bacteria > Bacillota > Clostridia > UBA1381 > UBA1381 > UBA1738. Next base: position 1,829 of record JAQXUJ010000100.1, read on the forward strand.
CGGGATGAAGGTCAGGATGGTATTTTTTTGCTTCTCTCCGATATGCTTTTTTTATTTCATCAGCCGACGCACTCTTCGGTACGCCTAAAACCTCGTAATAATCTCTTTTATCTGCCACAATTTTCACCTCATAAAAATACCGACAAAAGGGCAGCCTGCGCCGCCCTATTGTCAATTGACAAATTATTTGTTGTCATTGTCAACTTCCCTGTAATCTGCCTCATACACATTGTCTCCGCCCGGCTGCTGCGTATTACCGCCCTGGGCGTCGTTGGGATTAAAGCCTGCACCCTGCGGATTAGCCTGCTGGTACATCTTTTCCGATACCTTATAGAATTTCTGCTGCAGCTCTTCCGAAGCCTTTTTGATAGCCTCTGAATCTGTTCCTTTAAGCGCCTCTTTAACCTTATTGATTTCCGCCTCAATTTCACTCTTCTCGGAGGCGTCAATCTTGTCGCCGATTTCACCTAAGGTCTTTTCGCATTGATATACCATGCTCTCGGCATTATTTCTTGTTTCAACCTCTTCTTTTCTCTTTTTATCCTCTTCAGCGTACTTTTCAGCCTCTTTAACGGCTCTGTCAATATCCTCTTCGGACAGGTTTGAAGAAGCGGTAATTGTTATCTTCTGCTCATTGCCTGTACCCATATCCTTTGCAGATACCTTTACGATACCGTTCGCATCAATATCAAAGGTAACCTCAATCTGCGGCACGCCTCTCGGAGCCGGAGCAATACCTGTCAGGCTGAAACGGCCCAGCGTCTTGTTATACTGTGCCATGTCACGCTCACCCTGAAGAACGTGAACCTCAACCGATGTCTGACCGTCGGCTGCGGTTGAGAAAATCTGCGACTTCTTTGTAGGAATTGTCGTGTTTCTGTCAATCAATCTTGTGAATACACCGCCCATTGTTTCAATACCAAGTGACAACGGAGTAACATCAAGCAAGAGCAGGTCTTTAACGTCACCGGCAAGTACAC